>NZ_JBANBA010000109.1:0-31998 GCF_059803475.1 Bradyrhizobium sp. UFLA05-89
AGTTGAGGCCCTCGCCAAAAAATGGGCAGGCAAGCGCGCCAAACGCAGCTAACCCGCGGCCTGCACCGGAGGGTTACCTTTTATATCGTTCACAACAACTGTGGGCGCAGTGTCTGTTGCTGTTCACTTGTGATACCTCGCGTGCAAGAGACGACCCTAATCAGGAGGGATCGCGCAAAGTCGTTATCTTCGCTCAAACATTTCCCCATCCGTTAGACGCAACCAATGACGTAAACGGCCCGGATGGACGCGTCGTTCTGTTCTAGCGTCACTCGATGACGCGCTTGCGCGCCATTACTGGCCGGAGAAATTTCAACACCAACCAGGGCGCGCAGTTTGCGTCGGCAACCTTCATCGACGGGCTAATGGACGCCGGCGTTGCAATCTCGATGGACCGCCGTGGGAGCTGGTTGGGCAACGTGTCATCGAGCGGTTGTGGCGATCCCTCTAATCATGAAGCGCCCCGGCGGGCGTGAGGCGCGGCGGCATCGCGGAAGAGCGGCGCGTTCCTCAGGCGCCAGGCGACGCGCGCACCAAGGGTAAGTCTGGCGCGGGTAAAGTGCGCGGGCTCGGGCGGTGTGGGCATGATGGATAACGCGTGCGCGTTCCCTGCATGCCTACAGCGCCCGCTTTTCTCTGACGCCAATCCGGGCAACGTTGAGATAACAATGGTAATGGGGGTAACGCCGAGTAGTGTGTCTCGGCATTCGAGTGGCTCGAAGCCTATTCGAATAATCTTGATTTCGATTTATTTTTTTTGAGTCTGGATTTAAAGCGGTTCGAAAGATTATTTCTTTTGACTATGCCTGCCGCTTAAAGCCAGCAGGGTGGCATAGCGGCGCTTTCATGGGCCGTGAGCGCCAAACCAGAGTGGGGCCTTCATTAGCGCGAGACGGCTGTCGCTTGTAAACGCGCTCGCTGCGCTTCTTATTCATTGAATACGGCTTGTTCGACATTTCTCCCTTTGGGGCTCGATCATGAGCGCCCCTCTGCTTCGCGAACATGGTCAAATGCGGCAGCCCGAGGGTTTCTGATCGTCGCAGTCAGCGCGCTTTCATATCTTTTTCGATTTGAGCGTGTTTGCACGATAAGTAGGTCAGGCGAACTCTGGCGGGGTTGATTTTCCGCGCACCAAAACGAATTTATGCCGTAAAATTCGATTGTGATTCGGGATTAAAGGTGCGTTTTTATTGCGTCTTTCGCCGGTCAATCCGGACTTCGAAAAAGTCAAGGAATGGTCCCAAAAAAGAAAAAGATGGTCTTAAAAAAGACCAGAGCGAAGGCGCCTATCGAAAGCGGATGGGTGCGGGGGCAGAGCGTAAAAAGCGTAGTGTAATAAGCGTTGAGTGCGAGTGCGTAGTCCGAGTTAAAGGCAGGGCTTTGATCTCAACGCGCGACACACATGGAGACAGATTTGACTACGATCACCAAGTTCACGACTGACAGCGGCACCGTCGGCGACGGCATCACAAACGACAGCGCGCTCTTGCTGAGCGGCACGGCGACGGCCAATAGCACGGTGAAAGTGTATGACGGGTCGACGCTGCTCGGCAGCACGACGACCAATTCCAGCGGGGCGTGGAGCTACGCAACCGGTACGTTGTCGGATGGCACGCATAGCTTCACGGCGGCGACAAGCAGCGGTGGCACCGGCACGTCCACCACCGGCTTTCCCGATGCATCAACAACGGGTGTGCGTGATGGCGTGACGCTCAAGTCATCCGGCGACATCACGATCAGCACAGCAGGCGCTGTTATCAGCGGCCTTGATATCACCGGCAACGTTGTCATCACCGCCCCGAACGTGACGCTTGTAGACTGTAAAATTACTGGGAACCTGTCTCTGGCATCTACCGGCGCCGTTGTCGACCATTGTACGGTGATTGGAAAAAATACGACCGACAGCATCGACATCAATCCAAATGGTGTCGCTGGTCAGGGCGCCAATACGACTATCAAGAATTGCGATATAAGCGGTTCTGAAAATGGAATTTGGCTGGAAGCAAATGGAGCCGTGATCGAAAACAATTATATTCACAATCTGTTTAGCAACAACGGTAACCCAGATCCCCACATTGATGGGATCCAGGTACCCGGTAGCAACATTGGGGCTGCGACGACTTCGAATGCCACCATCAGCGGCAACAACATCGACTTGGATAACAGCACGGCTAATTCCTGCATCACGACTATGGATGCGGTCAACTTTGACATCAGCAATAATCGCTTCAGTGGTGGCTCGTATGTCCTCTATTTTGAGGGCAACGCCAGCGGCTCGCACGTAACCAACAACGTCTTCGCCCAGTATACCTATGGCTACTCCGCGGGTAAGTCGGAGACGGCGCAGACTTACAGCGGCAACGTCACCGATAAGGGCGTCCCGCTTGTGCAGTCCAACAGTGTGCAGGATTTGGTGCCCAGTTCCGGCGCGGCCTCGGCAACCGCGGCCAGCAGTGCCACCACGGATACCTCGGCGGCGTTGTCGGTCACCATTGACACCAAAGCGCCCGATGCGCCGACGATTGCCAGCGATGTGGTCAACAGCGCCAATCAGGTCGTGCTGTCGGGGAAGGCTGAGGCGAACAGCGCGATCAAGGTCTATGACGGAACGACGCAGGTTGGCACCGCCACCACGAACTCGAGCGGGGTGTGGAGCGTAACGACCTCTGCTCTGTTGGCTGGGACACATACTCTTACGGCGAAGGCGACCGATGCTGCTGGCAACGTGAGCGCCGCTTCGTCGGCCGTGGATCCCGTCATTGGCTCTGGATCCTCCGGTTCGGGTTCGTCCGGTTCTGGTACGTCCGGTTCTGGTACGTCTGGTTCTGGCACGTCTGGTTCTGGTACGTCTGGTTCGTCGTCGGGCACGACAGCGCCTGGCGCGCCGAAGATCGCCTCGTTCTCCACGGATACCGGCGTCGTTGGCGATAACATCACCAAGGACAACACGCTCGAGCTGAAGGGCACTGCTGCTGCCGGCAGCACGGTCAAGATCTACGACGGCAAGACCCAAATTGGCTCGACGATTGCGGACTCGAAGGGCAGCTGGGATTATATCACCAAGGTCCTGACCGACGCCACGCATACGCTCACCGCGACGGCGACCAACTCGTCGGGCAAGACCAGCGCGGCGTCGTCTGCGCTCGCGGTCACCGTCGACACCCAGACGCCGACACCGACTATAACCGGCAATACGGTCAACAGCGCCCATCAAGTGGTAGTGACGGGGACTGCAGAAGCGAACAGCACGGTCAAGGTCTACGACGGGACGACGTCGGTCGGAACGGCGACCACCAACTCGAGCGGCGTGTGGAGCTTAACCACCTCTGCGCTGTCGACCGGTTCGCATGTCCTGACTGCCAAGGCGACTGACGTCGCAGGAAACGTCAGTGCCGCGTCCGCGGCGGTAAATCCCGTCATCGGCGGATCCTCCGGTTCTGGCTCCGGCTCTGGCTCTGGCTCAAATCTGCCTGCCGCGCCGAAAATCAGCTCCTTCTCGAAGGACACGGGCGCGGTTGGTGATCACATCACCAGCGATAATACGGTGACATTGACCGGGACCGCGGTGGCGAAGAGCACGGTAAAAGTCTACGACGGACAGACCCAGATCGGTCATGTCACGGCGGACGCCAAGGGGGCGTGGTCCTACACAACCGCGGTGCTGCCTGAGGGCAAGCACACCTTCACGGCCACGGACACAGTCTCCAGTGCAACCAGCGCAAAATCGGCTGCCCTCGCCCTGACAGTGGATACCTCTGCGCCTGATGCTCCGGTACTGCTCAGCGATGCGATCAGCCATCATCGCGCGACGGTGACCGGAACGGCCGAGGCGGGCAGCACCGTCAAGGTCTATGAGGGGACGACCCTGCTTGGCTCGGGGACGACTGGTGCCGATGGACACTTCAGTGTGACGACCTCTGGCCTTCAAACCGGATCGCACACGTTCGTTGCCTCGGCCACCGACGTTGCCGGCAACACCAGCGCCATGTCGCAGCCGATTGATCCGCCGATTGGCTCGCACGGCACCTCGACGGTTGACGTCACCAACATACGTTCGCACTGGGATCACACCGCGACGATCAAGGGGACAGCCGACCCCAACAGCCAGATCAAGCTGTTTGACGGCACGGCGTCCGCCGGTTCTGTCACGGCCGGAGCCGACGGCAAGTGGAGCTTCCACACCGCCGACCTGTCGGGCAAGACTCATGCCTTTACAGCAGAGCAGGTCGACACGACGGGCCATACCGTCGGGACGAGCTCGGGCGAGGCGATCATTGGCACGGGCCGTAGCAATACGCTGACAGGCACCACTGGCAACGACGTCATGGTCGGGAAGGGAGGGGCGGATACCTTTGTGTTTGCCTCGAACTTCGGCAGCGATGTCATCAAGGACTTCGCCGCCAGTGGCCCAGCTCACGACACCGTCCAGTTCAGCAAGGGTGTGTTCGACAGCTTTGCGAGTGTTCTCTCCCATGCGGCGCAGTCCGGCAATGATGTCGTTGTCACGGCGGGAAGCGACACTCTCACGCTGAAAAACACGCAGCTCGACAAGCTGACCAGCCACGACTTCCATTTCGCGTAGCCGAGAGGTCAGCGACAGGGAGTAGCCACCAATCTGCGGTGGAGATTATGGAAGGCGGGGGCTGGTCCCCCGCCTTCTTGCATTCTGGCGCCTCTATACGCGCTAGCAGCCTCGCACTGTTCGCGGATGCAGCAAAGGGACAGAAATCGGTACGTGATTGGACGAGGCAGCCATTCGACGCTTCGCGCGACCGCCATTCTCGCTCGTGACAAGCCTGGCGTGTCGAGCCGTGCTCCAATAAGTCCATCTCGTACGACTCTCGTCGCGAAAAAACGCGAGCATACGCAAATTAAATAGAATTAAATTCGGCGTGACAGTCGGTGCCGTGGTCTCTATCCCGCTCAGATGGACTCGCAGAGTGTTTCAGCACCGATTTCTGTGGGCTGAGGCTGTGGCGTAATGCAGGTGTGTTGAATTTCGCAACCTGACGTGACATCAGGGAAATTGGCAGCGATTTAAAAGGAGAATCGCGCTATTATTGCAGTGCCGTGCGTAAGCGTGCTGGTCAAAAAAACCTCGGCCCGGCCCCCATCTGGTCCCAAAAAAGCCCCTGGCGACCGGCACGTGAGGCCGACCGATTAACCATGAGGTGGTTGGGGACTCGATACAGATCGCCACGACATCACGCTCTGCGAGCAGCCTTTCGTAGCTGAGTGCATGTCGAAGAAACTGGTAGGGCAGATTAAATGGCGGGATGGCCATGAGGTCGCGCTTTTACCGGGAGGCGACACGCTCAAGTTGATCAGGCTCGGCGCGAAAAACGGCCTGACTTCTACCTCGCGTAACAGTAGCTCGACGACAGGGAAATCAAACTCAAATCTGCCTTGGGGATCTACTTCTTGGGGATCGTCAAATAAGGCACGGTTCAAGGGCGAGTGCCATGACAAACTTTGAACGGTGGGGGGTGATCCCCCTGCCTGCAAACCTTTATCGAATTCAGCTTTCGCATCTGACGAGGCTTTGGGCCGCCGCACGGCAGTGGGCGGAAGATGCCGAACTGCGGACGAAAGGGCCGATCGGCGCGGCGAAACACCTCGTCGAAGCTTTGCGGCAACGATTATTCCCCGGTCTCCCGCGATCGGCTAACGACTATGACGAGCCGCGGTCGGAGATGTCAGCTTTCCTGCGGTCTTGCCGCCGAGTTTTCTGGGCTCTCGCGGCCTTCAGCGGCATGAGCAACCTGTTGATGCTTACCGGCTCGTTTTTCATGTTGCAGGTCTATGATCGGGTGCTTCCCGGCCGCAGCATACCGACGCTGATCGCATTAATGGCGTTGGCGACTGTGCTTTATCTTTTCCAGGGCGGGCTTGATCTGGTCAGGAGCAGGATCAGCGCACGCGTCGGCCGCTATCTCGATGAGAAGCTCAGCATTCGCATATTCGATGCGCTTGTCCGCCTGCCTCTAAAGACCAGGGCCGACGGTGACGGCCTGCAGCCATTGCGGGATCTTGATCAGGTTCGTGGCTTCCTGTCGGGCGGAGGACCCACGGCGCTGTTTGATCTCCCATGGATGCCGATCTATCTCGGCGTCTGTTTCGTCTTTCACTTCTGGATCGGCATCACTGCGCTGATCGGAGCATTGGTGCTGGTCGGCATTACAATGCTCACCGAAACGCGAACGCGCGGGCCGGCAAAGGCGTCTTCGCGTCTGGCGGTCTCGCGCAGCGCGTTGGCGCTCGAGGGGCGACGAAATGCGGAAGTGCTGCAGGCCATGGGCATGCGGCAGCAAGCGGCCTTGCGTTGGCGGGATGTGAACGCGAGGTACCTCGCCGCCCACGAACGGGCCAGCGATGTCGCAAGCGGCCTTGGTGGTGCTTCGAAGGTCTTTCGGGCGATCCTGCAGTCGCTGGTGCTTGCCGTCGGCGCCGTCCTCGTCATCAATCAGGAATCGACGGCCGGCATCATCATCGCGGGATCGATCTTAACGGCGCGAGCGCTCGCGCCCGTCGAGATGGCAATTGCGAACTGGAAGGGCTTCGTGGCCGCGCGTCAATCGGGACAACGGCTCGACCAGTTGCTCCAGCTTCTGCCCACGGAAGAGGAGCGCTTGGCCCTTCCGGCTCCCGTCGAAACGCTCACGGTCGAGCATCTCTATGTTGGCGCGCCAAATGCGGAGAGGCCCACCCTTGGTGATGTATCTTTCCAGCTTCGGAGCGGGCAGGCGGTCGGAATCATCGGTCCGAGCGGATCAGGCAAGTCGACCCTGGCACGGGCTCTGGTCGGCGTATGGCCAAGTGTTCGCGGCCGGATCAGGCTCGACAAAGCTTCGCTCGAGCACTGGTCTTCCGACGCCCTCGGCAAACACATCGGCTACCTGCCTCAGGACGTTGAACTCTTTGACGGCAGCATTGCAATGAATATTGCGCGATTCGACCCGCAGGCGACGGCCGCCGCTGTTCTGGAGGCTTCCCATGCTGCGGGCGCGCACGACCTCATTCTCTCTTTTCCGGATGGCTATAGCACCAAGATCGGCGAGGGGGGGACGGCGCTATCGGCAGGTCAGCGGCAGCGCATCGGTCTTGCGCGCGCCTTCTATGGCAAACCGTTCCTGGTGGTGCTCGACGAGCCGTCTTCGAATCTCGACTCGGAGGGTGAAGAGGCGCTGACCGAGGCGATCCTGAACGTGCGCCGGCGCGGTGGGATCGTCGTCGTCGTCGCGCATCGTCCGAAAGCGCTGGAAGGCGTGGACCACGTCTTGTGCCTCGGGGACGGTAGAGTCCAGTCTCTTGGCAAGAAAGAGGAGGTTCTCAGGCGAGTGTTGCGGAATCCTGTGCCGCTTAAGGTGGTTGCGGATGGTCATGGGGGCGCCCGATGACCAGCCAAGTCACGCTCGATGTCGCGCCCGCCATGCAATCAATCCAACGCTACATGATTGTCGGTACGATCATGTTCGGTTTCGTCACGTTTGGCATCGGCGGTTGGGCGACGACGACTCAACTGTCAGGCGCCGTCATCGCCCAAGGCGTCGTCGTGGTGGATTCCAGTGTGAAGAAGGTTCAGCACGCGACCGGCGGGATCGTCGGGGAGCTGCGCGTGCGGGAGGGTGACCGGGTCAATGCCGGCGACATCCTGATCCGGCTGGACGAGACGCAGACGCTCGCGAATGCGACGATCGTCACCAAGAGTCTTGACGAGTTGCTCGCGCGGCAGGCTCGTCTCGAGACCGAGCGCGACGGCGTCGAGCAGATCGTCTTTCCCAAGGCGCTGCTCGACCGGACCAAGGAGACCAATTCCGAAGCGAGCCGCGCGATTGTTGCGGAGCGTACGTTGTTCGACCTACGCCGCCAGGCCAGAAGCGGACAGAAGGCACAGTTGCAGGAGAAAAGCGTGCAACTGGAAAACGAGATCAAGGGCTTTGTCGGGCAGACCGAGGCCAAGGAGAAAGAGGTTACTCTGATCCGCCAGGAGCTGGAGGGCGTCCGCAGCCTCTTTCAGAAAAATCTGGTGCCGATCACCCGGCTCAATTCCCTCGAGCGCGATACAGCCCGCCTCGAGGGCGAGCGCAGCCAGCTTGCAGGCGCAATCGCCCAGTCGAAGGGCAAGATCGCGGAAATCGGACTCCAGATTATTCAGATCGACCAGGACCTGCGGACTGAAGTTGGCAAGGATCTGATCGAAACGCGCTCAAAACTCTCCGAGCTTGCCGAGCGCAAGACGGCGGCGGTCGATCAGTTGAATAGGATTGACATCCGCGCACCGCAATCCGGCCGAGTCCACGAGCTGAGCGTTCATACGGTCGGCGGTGTGATCGCTCCCGGCGAGCAAATCATGCTTATCGTGCCGGATGCCGACTCGCTTGCCGTCGAGGTCAAAATCGTACCGCGCGATATCGACCAGGTCTATGTGGGCCAGACCGCGACAATGCGCTTCGCGGCGTTCAATCAGAAGACGACCCCGGAAATCGACGGCGAGGTCAGCATGGTCTCGGCAGATATTACGCAGGACCAGCGTACCGGCACGAGCTACTACACAGGCCGCGTCCCGCTGAGGCGGGAAGAGATGGAAAAGCTCGGGTCGGCGAAACTGTTGCCCGGCATGCCGGTCGAAGTCTTCATCAAGACCCCTGGTCGGACCGCGCTGTCCTACCTGCTCAAGCCGCTGCAAGATCAGGCTGGGCGCGCATTCAAGGAGCGCTGATGCTTGATCGGCATCAGTCCGCTCGTGCGGGTGACCTCAGTTTTGGGTTCAGCCCATCGGTCGAGCCTTGGGGGCTGGGCCGGATGCGATTGCGGAAGACGCGACTGCACTCGAAACCCGTGACAGGCGAATCCGAAGCTTCGTTACTCTTGGGCTTCAACGCCTGCGGATGGTGGGGATTGATCGGCGCGACGCCTAGCTCTGTATTTAAAAGTCGGGGTTCAATCAGGGCCCCCGGGGGGCGCCGTGGCACCGCTCACATGCGTGCCACGAGCTGGACTATTCGACTATCCGTGTCCGCCGCGCGGAGCCGATCACATTGGCGCCTAGTCCGGTTTGCGCCGACGGCGCTTGACCATCCAGTAGGCGCCATAGGCAACCGCGGCGAAGGATAGCCCTGCGCCTGCGAGGGGCCCCGGTGCGCCGCTGGCCGTCCCCTGGCCGACGTAGGTGTAGGTCTGGTCAGGGGGAAAGAACAGTGTAGCCGTGAAATAGACGCCGGCCGGCACTGCTGCGGCCATTGCAAGGAAAATCGCAAGGACCCATCCGGGTATGGTCATATTTTCTTCCTTTCGACTGTGGTCACTATCTGACCAGGTCAATAAATTTCGTATCGTTTATTTAATAGTCACCATAATTAAATACCTGTCAATATCAATCTTAGGTCTATCTCTTCCGAGATTTGCCCGCGACAAGATGACGCCGGGCGGACCCGGCGTCTGACCGCCACTGTCGTCGATATCCAGGATTCAGCGCAGTGTCAGGCTGGACGATCTTGAAGTTCGGCCCATGGGAGCCGTTCTGCATTGCAAGACAGGTCCTCCGCCACGTCGATGACGGGAGTAATCTGTCTAATCAATCCCAGCTCGCGAAGAAATCTGGACCATAGATAATGCAGCACTGTCCAGGCTATTGGTTGTTGTGCGTACACTTCGCCGCGGAACACGACAAACGAACGATCCGCGCCTGCCGCAAGATGTCGAACGAGATTCCGGTTCGATCCATCGGGAATTAGTTTTGCGACCTGCAGTTGGCATGACGCTCGCGTTGCCCGGATGATCGGCATGTCGGCCGCCGCCATTTCGTCGGCTACCACGACGTTGAAGTGGTTTCGTTCGAGAAACCTGACAAGATCCTCCCTTAAATGGCTAGGATCTTCGAACGGAATCGCAATCTTCCACCCAACGGCGAGCAAAAGCACGGTCGCGATGGACCACCTAAATGCGCTGGAAGAGCTCACGTCTCACCCCCAGCACGCAGAAGCCGAGTATCAGGCCCAGGATGCTCGTGTTCGCAACCGCATCGCCCCAGGAGCTGTGGAACATCGCGTAGTGCCATTGGCTCAATCCCATGAAACTTATGCGAGTGACATTAACCACCACGACGGAAATGCACGCCATGACAGGCCAGAATAGATCGTAGGCAGATTTCTTGTGGCTGACTAACTGGCTCACGACGACCCAGCATAGAAGTGCAAGCGACACGTTTGCGAGTGAAGAACACGCTGGAAGAATCACCAGAACGCCGGAGCCATCGACGAAGTCAACGATATCCCCGGTTCGATGCGTGCGCAGGATCCAGCCAACGAGCGATGCGTCGATCCGTAATACCTGCTCGGCAAAAAACTGAAAGAGCAGCCGGCTCCAAAGCATGGGCACGGTAGTAGCGAGCAATATAAGAGCGCCGCGCCGCAACGGTGACACATGGGCGGTGTTGATGACATAGAGGCTGAGCGCAGTTACCGCCAGCCAGCTAAGAGGACCGATTGGTAGGAGGACGAGCAGGACAAAGATTGCTCCCAGGACGAGCTCTGAAGAACGAATCCCGATCGTTCGATCTTGAAGTACGAGAGAGACTCCAACGGCACACGATATCCAGACGACTACACTGATCTCAAAGGTCCCAAGAGTGGCCTCTACCCATCCATGCCGGTGCACCGACTGAATGACACGAGATGCAAGGCCACTTGCACAACCAAGAGCAAACAGGCCTGCAAAGAATTCACCGCGCGTCAGCTCCCTCGCGAGGCTCGATACGGAATCGTGAATAATAGGATTATCCGAAGCAGTCACGATCTAGCGCCTCTTGTCGCCTTAACTCCGTGGAAGGGTTTGGGCGGCAACGGCAGTTGAAATCGATAGGCTTTTTTCAAGGTATTCCCGCCTGGGTATTAAATAAAATTGGCAGTTGCATTAATTGGTGGAATTAATACTATAACTCCTGAAATAATATTTATATAGATATATAGAGAAAAAAATGGGGCGTGTCCGCGAGGTCGAGTTCGTCGGCGAAGTCGAATGGGATGGCAAGGCGCTCTTGGTCCAGGCGGTTACCGAATTTGGACACGTGCCATGTAGAATTCCTCGCGAGACGATTCACGCGCTTTGGCTCTATTCGGACGCTATCGAACGCGAGATCCGTTTGGAGCGGCACCTGATCCTGGAACGGCTCGCCCCGGCACTGCGCGCAAAAATCTCTACTCTAATAGCAAATGAGCCGGTGGACCTATGGCCGTCGGAGCTCAGCGACACGCGCTCTCAGGCGCTAGCGATCGCGCCATCCATTGATCAAGCGCTGGAGGTGCGCATGCAGGACGAGACCGAAAAGCAGCAACCGTCATAAGTGTGAGCTGCTGCTCTGGTTGGTCGATTTGGGCTATGTGCGGTGAATTGGTCTGTGGATTTGAATGACCGGTGGTGAGCGCAATGGATACTGACGTAGCAATTATCGGTGCCGGCCCTTACGGCCTGGCGCTCGCGGCCCATCTGCGCGCCGCGGGCGTCGATCATGCGATTTTTGGGCGTCCCATGGAGCTGTGGCGGCGGCACATGCCTGAAGGTATGCTGCTGAAGTCTGACGGCTTCGCTTCCAATCTCTACGATCCCCAGGACGAAATGACGCTGTCGCGATTCTGTCGGGAGCGCTCAATCGAATACAGCGACGATCGAATCCCTGTCCAGTTGAAGACCTTCATCGACTACGGGATGGCGTTCGCCAAGCGCTTCGCTCCAAACCTGGAGGAAACGACGATCTGCTCGGTTCGACATCATGGTAATGGGTTCGCATTCAACCGCGAGGATGGCGCGATGGTGCGGGCCCGACGCATCGTGGTGGCAACAGGCGTCGGCCATTTTCGCTATGTGCCGCCCCCCCTTGACGCGTTCCCTTCAGAAATTGTTTCGCACAGCCATGATCATCGCGATCTCAGCCGTTTCGCGGGCAGCCGCGTTGCCGTGATTGGTGGAGGTGCATCGGCGATCGATCTTTCGGCACTCCTAAAGGCGCGCGGTTGCGACGTCACGTTGATCTGCCGGCGTCGAAACCTGATGTTCGCGACCCCGCCGTCCGACACAAATCGTTCGTTGTGGCATCGCATCAGGCATCCCCGCTCTGGTATAGGCCCGGGTCTGAGGTCGCGGATGTGTACCGATGCGCCGCTGCTTTTTCGTATCATGCCCGACAACTTCCGCCGGGAAGTAGTTCGTCGCCACCTGGGACCGGCGGCAGGATGGCCGATGAAGGACATGTTTGTCGGTCACGTTCCTGTGCTGAGCGGCCGCGAGCTGGTGCATGCATCCATTTCCCGAGGATGCGTCCGTCTGGAGTTGCGCGACGGGTCTGGCGAGACCGCCTGCGTGGAGGCGGATCACGTGATCGCCGCAACAGGTTATCGCGTCGACATCCGGCGCCTCGACTATCTCGATGGTTCACTGCTGCCGCGCTTATCGCACACAGGTCAGGCTCCGTTGCTGTCGTCGCGTTTTGAATCGTCGATCAAGGGGCTCTTCTTCACCGGGCCAGCCGCCGCAAACAGCTTCGGACCGATGTTGCGCTTTGCTTTCGGTGCTGGATTTGCCTCGCGTCGTCTGGCGCCGTTCCTGAGTCGGGGGTCTCGCCTGCGATCACGCAATTACCCGATACCGCAGTTTGATGCGTGGGCGGAGAAATGACCGCAAGAGTCCTTCTCGCGCACAGCATGTTGTGGCCCAATGTCGCGCGATTAGCGATTGCGTTTCGGAAAGCAGGCTCTGCGGTAGACGTCGTTGCACCATCGGGGCACCCGGTTCATCGGATGCATTCCCCAAATCGAACATTCGAGTATCGGAGGACTTCGGCCCATGATTCGATCAAGGCCGCGATCGTTGCATCGCAGCCAGACCTGATTGTGCCATGTGACGATCGCGTTGTCGCTCATCTTCACAGATTGCACGACGAGGCGTCAGCGCTCTCCAATGAGGTCGACATGCGGCGCATTGCGTCGCTCATTAGAGCATCGCTGGGATCGCCGCTTTCTTACCCCGTCATTGTCCGACGTTCCTTCCTCTCCAATCTTGCGCAGTTGCCCGATGTTCACATCCCGCAAACCGCGGCCATCGATTCTATTGGGGACCTGTTCAACTGGGTTCGGCAGCACGGGCTTCCGGCTGTCCTGAAGCTCGACGGTAGTTCTGGTGGCAAAGATGTCATCGCGATTCGCAGGGCGAGCGAAATCGTACCTTGTTTTCTCAGGATGCGTCTTCAGAGGAGCTGGGTGCGTCGGCTAAAGTCGTTTTTGGTGAACGGCGACAGCGAGGCCCTTCTGGCGACCAAGAAGTCTTCGACGGGTCAAATTTGTGTCCAATCGTTTGTTACAGGACGCCTTGCAAACTGCACCGTGGCTTGCTGGCATGGCGATGTTCGCGGTTCGGCGGCCGTCGAGGTCTTGCAGCGTACCAGTGACTTCGGAGTGGCAAGTGTGGTTCGCCGCGTGAAAGGAGAGGCGATGATTGCTACTGCGCGCTCGATCGCGCGCCATCTCGACCTCTCGGGCATCTATGGATTCGACTTTGTGCTGGAAGATGGCACCCAGCAGGCAAAGCTAATAGAGGTCAATCCCCGGGCTACGCAAATCGATCATTTTCCGGGTTTCGATGGTCTTGATTTGCCATCGGCGCTGCTTGGTGCCATCTCGAACGAACCTATCGTCACCCCGGTCGATCATCAAATCGCGAACGAAGTGGCGCTGTTCCCGCAGGAATGGGGGCGCGACCCGGCGAGCAGATGGTTGTCGAGGGCCTATCACGACGTTCCGTTCGAAGAGCCGGAGTTTCTACGGTACTTTGGATACTATGGCAGGAAGAGTATCCCACCTCTCCTTGCTCGGCTGACCAAGCCGCTGCGGAAGAGTGGATAGGTGTCGCATGATGTCCATGCGGCACAGCAACTTCACTGGTAGCGCGCCTTATACTCCGCGCTGCCGTGTTGACGCCGAAGGTTGGTTGGCTCACCCCTTCTGCCGGCGCCTTCCACCCCGTTGAGCGATCAATAGGTCATCGAGCTTCTTGCCTGCTCGGAGTTGGGCTCTCAACCAGCGTGGCTGCTTTCCGCGCCCTGACCAGGTTTCGTCAGGATTCTTGGGATTTTGATATTTTTGAAGGACCGGCGGGTAGGGGCGGCGCACGCGCTCGGTCCGGGCATCGATCTCTCCGCCTTCGATCCTGCGCAGTCGCTCCTCGAGCTTGGCTTTTTCCGCTGCCATTCTACGACTGAGTACACTGGTGACCTCGTCAAAGAACTCCCAGAGCTCCGACGTAGGCATAGCTCCCCAGTCGCGCATCTCCATAGATCGTCCCCAACCTGATACCCCCAAAGGAGCAGGGGATTATCAGATCGTGCCGGGCTCGGGCAAGTGTGATCGGTGTCCCGAGGGGGCGCTAATACTTACGGAAAGCGCTAGGGCCGGCCGGAGCGAGCCCGTCGATTGAGGTGAGCCTTACCGTCATGTCGCCTGTTTGCTCGGCGCCTACCGAGCATTCGCTGCTCAGCTTCAAACACACGATTTCGCAGGGTCTGCAATTCGGTGAATTGAACTACGAGAGATTGGTGAGTCTGACGTAATACACCTAAAGGATACATCTGGACACCTACTCATTACGAAAGGAAGGATTGACCTCAGAACTGGCGCTGTCCTGCACGATGAAAGCGCTGTGGCAGGGAAATCGGAGCGCAAGATCTTGATTGAGAGGTTCAAGCCTCAACTGAGAAAATTGTTGAATAACCGAATTGTTAAATAGCTCCCCGTGACATCAATGCCTCCCTATGTTGACGATCCGAGCGTGGATTTCTGAATGTCAACCCTGTACGGATTAGTATGACTATTTGGGTGTGTAACTTGATCCTCGAATGGCCCTCTGTCAGCTCGGCGCCTTGAGAAGATTGTAAGGGCTCACAGGATTGAATTGAACCTTAGATGGCCGGCTTGAATATCCCTATATATCGTTGGTTATAGGCGGCAGATGTGACCAAGTGATGCTGGTTATCGTGACAACACACCAGGCGTGGTTCAAGTTTTGACATTTTAAAGGCGAACACCTAGGATTTAACTACCAAAACGTGCTGAAGTGTCGCGGCTTTTTGCGATAATGTGGCCCTGATGCCGCGGCCGTATTCTATCGGAGCTGTTTTCGCTCGCCGCAAGAGTTAACATAATCCCACCATTATTAGTTGTTTGGCTCGTCAGGAGCGGGGCTAGCTTTCTGCAAAGTTAGTTAATTTTATGTCGGCGCTTTAGAAAAAGTTTTGCCCGATTGGACTAATCTGCCCCGCTGTCGGTTTCTATCGAGATAGGCTGAGGACCGCATGCGGCGCACCACGCTGATTATTGCTGACCGGCATCCGATTGTCCGGGAAGGGCTAGCTAGCGTTCTAGCGGCGCAGCTCGACTTCACGATCCTTGCAGCATGCGAGGATGGGGTCAGCTGTATCGAAGCAATGCGCCGTTACATGCCTGATATCGCAATTCTGGAGCCATTGATGCCCGACATCGGCGGGCGCGAAATACTTGCACTCGTAAAGTCCGAAGGACTGGCTACTCGCGTGATATTCTTCACCACGTCTGCGGAGCGCAGCACCATGACTGCGGAGGGGGTCCACAGCGTACTCACCAAAGACGCCGACCCTGAGATGCTGCTCCGGACCTTGCGACGGGTTGCGCAAGGTCTACCGTCGCCGGTCACCTCGCGCGAGGAGGTGGAACAGCAGGGTGAAATAGGCTCGGAGAAGCCTCACCGACAATTAACCGAGCGCGAACGCCAGATCATGCGACTCGTATCTGAAGGATTGTCGAACAAGGAGATTGGGCGGCGTCTCAATGTTGCTAATGGGACCATTAAGGTCCACCTTCATCATATTTTCCAAAAGCTCGACATCTCAAACCGCACCGTTCTCGCGGCTTTGGCGATCTCGCGGCACGAGACTCGCCTCGCGCCTCTCGAGACTGACCCCTACGACTCGCCGCAGGACAACTGTGCCAGCACGAAGTGAGGACCAGGAACCCGCGCAGTTCGCGATCGCATAGGTCTGCCCGAGGTCCCATCGTCGCTCTGGTCGCCTCATTCCTCTCCGCGTCGCATTGCGGCTTTTCTTGTGTCTTGGCTGTCCAAGAAGTGTGCTGAGCCGAGTCCGAAAAGGCGTGAGACGCTCGGATGTACGGACCCGGAGGGAGCACGGTTTAGGCTTTCTTAACCATGGCTGGCCGATGCTGCTGGCCGGAATGCCTTCACGTGGGATGGCCCAGATGTTCCAGCTATTCCTGAGAGCGCGCGCACAAAATCTACTGAGTCTTCGCCGCGATGAGCAGCGCTTCAGGGCGCGCTCTGTCGAGCGCGATGCCGAAACGGATCGAGCAAGGATCGCGTCGATCATGGCGGCGATCGATGCCGCCCTGCAGGATGCTGAGAGAGAGCAGGGCGGACTAAACCGGCGCGTTGACGACGCGCTCGCTCGCGCGTCTGTTACGTTCGGCAACGGCACCGACGAATATCTGGAACGTGAGCCCCTGGACAATTACCATCAGGACCTGTTCGCGTCCGAAATCTCCAACGGTCAGCGGCGGCTCAAGGATTTGGCTGCGACAATCTCGCATCTGAAGTTCGTTAAAGCTGCGATGCTGACCCGTTTCCCGGACTTCAAGTCACCTGCGCTCACTTGAGTGCCGGTCCGAGAGTCCAGGCCTCTGGGGCCTCCCGTGCCGACTTAGCAGAGATAAAGGCGCCGATCGGGGTTCATGCGATGGTTACCGCAAGCGGCGCTCCAAAGTGATTTGGTCGTGTGGCCTTCCAGTTCACCCAAGGCTAACGAAAACTGATCCGGCTGGAGCAACCGCATTCCTCAGAGCGTGCGCTGGCGCGAGGGCCGCTGCGGCAGGATCGCTTCGGTTTTCGGTGAGGCGGCATTTGGTCATTTGGACCGCCGACACTTTTTGCTATGTTCCACGAGAAAACTCTCCGAGAACTGATGGAGCTGCCTGGTGATTCTCAACATCTCGCGCAAGGCGATTGGATTTGCATTTGTCCTGACGTTGGTCGCGCCCGCGGCTGCTTCGGCGATTACCGCGGAGGTGGCGCGCACGTGCGATGCGGCCGTAGCCAAAGCCTTTCCGCCGAGGCAGATCGGCAATCCCGCCGCAGGCAGCACCAAGGGAACGGCCAAGCAGCAGCGCGACTACTTCAACAAATGCGTTGAGAACAACGGCAAGGTCGACGACGCGCCGGCGGACACACCGAAAGACAGCAAGGCCGCCAAGTAGTTGGCATGGCTAGCTATCGTCGCGGCGGACAGGGCGAATAGAACGCGCCGTTGATCGCGTTGATGCGCTCAACACACTGGTTCGGGTCGGTCACGTCACCGGCCACGGTGAAATCATAGCCCATGCCTTTGACCACCACGATGTAGCGGCCTGGCGAGAGCGTGAAGCCGTCCTGCTCTGGCTGCAGCAACAGCATCCTGGGTTGATCCTCGACGGGACCGACCTTGTAGGGGAAGGACATGCTACGGATGACCCAGGAGTCGCCGGCATTCACCATCGCCGCCTTCCCCGTGGCATCGACACCCATGGAGCGTGAAACTTTTGCGACGACCCGGACTTCCGTGCCGGCGGCGTCGATGCCTCCATCTGGCCTGAACACGATGAACTTGACGTCTCCGCTGGTTACCGTGGTTGCGCTGGGCGTGGTGATCGCGGCCGAAATCGCAACGCGGCGATCGGGGATCTTGCCGGGCACCATCTTCAGCTCTTGAAGCTGGCCATCGCTTAAAACGTAAACGCCAAAGGTGACCGGTAAAGGCATCGCGGGAGGCGCGGGCTGGGGCACCTCCTTTTGTACGCCCGAAAGCCGCTCGGCGCTTTCGCTCGCAGGTGGGGCGGGTGCTGGTTGGGGTTGCGCGGCCGTGGAAGAGCGCTGCGATAGCGCGGCGAATTGCGTTCTGACCCGCGGCCAAGACGCGATGATAGTGCCAACAATCGCAACGAGCAGGAGGATCGCGGCGAGGCGGACAACGAAGTTGATGTTTCCGGCTCGTTTGGGCCGGTCGGCTAGCCGTGGGGGAGAAGCCGCAACGGAAGGACGTGGTGTCTCTCCTTCGACCTTAGGGAAGGAGGCAGGAAAGCCTTTCGTGGCCGGAGGCAATGGGGATGCGCCATCCGGCGGAACCGGCGCATCGTTGCGCGCGAAGGACTGCTCAACGTCTTGAAAAGCGCGTTCCAGGACCTGCAATATCTCACGAGACTCGCGAGCGTCTGCGTGCGTGAACTGTTCCAGGAGCTTGAGACGGGCGAGCTCATAGACCATGTTCCGCATCTGCTGTGGGTCGGTCGAGATGGAGCGGACCCGTTCGGAGAGGACACGAACGAACTCGGCCCTGATCGCCTGCGTCTTCGCGGTCGTGTCGGTGGTATCGCCGGGATCGGTCATCAAGCCGATCAAGTAGCGCGGATGACGCTCGTTCGCTAGGTTTTTGCGCGCAACGGGCCCACATCACCGAAGCACTACCGGGACAATTAGGTCCGCCAAGACGCTTGCTTTTGCACAGAAACCTGTGACACTTCCGGAAAATGTCTATTACCGGTGCTCGACCATGCGCGTCATCCTGCCAGCTCTCACGCTTTCGGCCCTTCTGATGCAGCCTGCCTTGGCGCAGGGCGTGAAGGATCCGGCCAACGTGACCAGCACCAGCATCGTGACCACGAGCACGAACAAGACGCAGACGACGCAGAGCCCATCGCGGCCGACGGCGATCCGAAACCTTACGACCGGTAGCTTGCCCGTCGGAATGGCGGCTCAAGGGGTTTGGAAAGATGGCAAGCTGGTTGCCGTGCCTCGGTAATCGGCCCCAATGAGCGTGAAGGAGCCCTGAAGGAACAGTGGCTGCCTCCCCGACGTTCTTGCTCGGGAGATATTGTGATGAACCGTGTCATTCTGGTCGTGGTCGCGCTTGTCAGCCCGGTGGGCGCCGTCTCCGCTCAGGGGGTCAACGACCCCTCGACGCCTAATCGCAACGTGATCATTGTCAACCCGTCCCAGCCCGCGTCCCCGAACGCAACCCCGAATATTCCGAGCCGGATCCAAGCTCCGCTTACCAGGGGCGGTCGCGCTGTGCCGTACTACGGAAACAGGACGCGGGGTAGCGCCTCAAGCCGGCGGTAAGGCGCCAAAGCCCGGCCCCGTTCCGCAAAAGGGAGCGCGGCTGCGAAAAACAGCCCGAGCCATATGAATTGAAAGACAAGGTTGCCTGCGAATAGCCCTTCTTGCAATCAAGTACGAGGTGAGCTCGAATTGAGGCGCTCGTCCATCTTGTCCGTGGCCCCCATTCTCCAGGAGCTGTGACGTTGCAGACCGCTCACCACATCGGCGCGGTTTTCGCGCAGGGAAGACATGGCTCCCGCAGCGTTGCCGTTGTTGTCATCCTTGCTGTCGGGCTTCTTCAATCGCTGCCCGTCTGCTTGGCGCAGGACGAGCCCGGGCCAACGCTCAACGATTTTATCTCGCCGGGTCCGCCCGAGCCCTCGCGCGACGAATGGCGGCAACGGGTTGAAGAGGCAAAGCGGCGGGCAAAGGACGTCGCGCGCGAGCGTCGCGAACGTCCCGAGCTCAATGCGCCGATCCCAGAGGATCCCGATATCGTCGCAAGCGAGCGCGTCCTCAACGACGAAAGCTTGCAGCGCGGTGACATCGTCAAGACCAAGAAGGGCATGTTTGTTTATCAGGGCGGATCGGACCAGCCCCGGCGCGAGGAGGATTTCGTTCCGATGGCGCCAGGATCCAGGCGCTGAGAGCCGGGGTAGATGAACAAAGCGCGATGAGATTGGGATGAATCGTCATCACGCTTAAGGTTATGATTTGGCATCTCCGCGCAGCGTTCCGCGTTTGTCGTGAGGGAAAACCGCTTCACACTTTTCCGGATCGCGCTCTAGTATTTTTTCAGCAATGCGTTGAACTTGGGATCGATGGTTTGGGTCGCTCTGAGCAGAAGCGATTTCCCTTCTGGGGATGCTTGCACATACACGGCGATCAAGGGCGCATCGAAGCGTGCGCGGCTCGCGAGCGCCGAGCGGATGTCTGATTGGGCCAAGAGCCGAACTTCCTCGTCAGATGCTGCCGAGGTCGATGTCACGGTCTGAAGCCTGGAAAATGCTACGTCCACCGGGACCGTGCCGGTCAAATAGGACATCTTCAGCGATGCTGTCGCCGGTTCGCGCATTTCGGCTTTCAGCGTTCCTAGCGCCAGCCAAAGTGCGGGTCGGATCGGAGAGATCTTGAGCGCCGCGGTTAAGGCGCCTTGCGCCGACTTGTTGTCCGTGGCCCGAGCGTTAGCGTCGCTGGCCGGATGGTGGATGACCTGAGCTGCCATCCGCGCGGCCTCACTCGCCAGCAAGTCGCCATCAAACGACACCAGCCGCGCAAAGCTGCCGCCAGATGATTCGTTGGCGTTCGTCGGCGCGAGGGGGCCCGCGAATACGTCGCTGGCGCGGAATCTCTGCGGCACAACATCACCATAGAAACTCAACCCGGCGTAAAGGATCAGCACCGTTGCAATGCAGATACCAAGGCCGCGAAGCCATTTCGTCGAGTGCATGAGATGAACTCTAAGTAACTAATTTTTGCGGCGAGCCCGAATGTGTAGAGCCAACCGCTAGAGCGCAAGCAGACTATCGCCTTGGATCGTCAGCAAGGTCAAGTTGCCCGTGGCGTAGGCGCCGGTATCGATGTTGATGCGGTTCGCTCGGATATCCGGCGCGCTGACCGGCGTGTGGCCGTGGACGACATACTTTCCGAAGCGCTCCTCGGAGGCGAGGAATTCTTCTCGGATCCAGAGCATGTCTTCGTCGCGTTGTCGCTCGAGCGGGACACCCGGCTTCACACCGGCGTGGACGAAGAAGAAGTCGCCACAGGTGAAGGAGGATGGGAGCTGCCGGAGAAACGCCAGATGCTCGGGCGGAATAGCGCGCTTCAGCCGCTCGATCAGCTCGACCTGCTCCTCTGCGCTGGGATTCATGGTGGGCGTGATGCCGTAGGAAACCAGCGTGAGCAGGCCGCCATAGTGGCGCCATTCCTGCAATCGGGCCGGGTCCTTCAACACCTCGAGCAGGAAGATCTCGTGGTTACCTTTCAAGCACACCGTCTCATGGGTCCTTGAGCGATCGATCAAAAGGTCGAGCACCCCGCGCGAGTCAGGACCGCGGTCGACATAGTCGCCAAGGAAGACCTGGATGGCGCGCCCGGGCGCGGAGCGTGCAAGATCTGCATCAATCACGGTTAACAGGGATTGAAGCAGATCGGAGCGACCGTGCACGTCGCCGATCGCATAGACGCGGACGCCATCGGGAAGCCGGGGCTTGGTCTTCTTACGTAAGCGTCGGGAAAGGCCCATTTGGTCGGTCGAATCGCCTGTTTCTTGAGCTGCGCAAATCATCGTGCTCTTAGCAGAGCAAGTGTCCACTCGGTATTGTTAATTGTTTCAGAAAGCGTCGCCTTGAGTTTGATTCAATGGCGACTGCCCCGGTGAGCCGTATTTCAAGACGCCTTTTGTAGGGTCTCCCGAAGAAAAACGGGGGGCGCACAGTGCGCAAAGTAGCAAAATTCCTAACCGTTGCAGCCGCCGTGTTCGGGGCTGCGATCGGGGTTCAGCAGAGTGCCAAGGCGGCCTTCGTCTCCGCACCGATCAACCTGCGCGGGGCCATTCAATACATCAAGTTCGATCAGCCGACGCTGGCGCCCATGGCATTCACGATGTTCTGCTTGAAGTACGGGAACGAATGCAAGCCGCCTCGCATGGTGTTCAGGGGCGGTCGGCTGAAACTGACGCCCCAGCGCGTGGCACAGCTTCAGGACGTGAACCAAGAGGTCAACGCTGCGATCCGGCCCGAGCCCAATCTGGAGGGTCTGCGCGGCGAGAAGTGGCTGCTGCACCCGACCAGCGGCGACTGCAACGACTACGCTGTGACAAAACGCCACGATCTGATCGCAAAGGGCTGGCCGGCCCGCTCGGTTTTGCTCAGCGAGGTCGTGACCACCTGGGGCGAGCATCACCTTGTCGTCGTGGTGCGCACCTTCTCTGGCGACCTCGTGCTGGACAATCTCACCTCGCACATCCTGCCGTGGTCGAAGAAGCCCTATCGTTGGGTGCGTATTCAATCGCCGAAGAACCCGAACTATTGGGCATCCTTGGGGGATCGCAACGTCTGAGGCTCTGGCTGCTAGCGTGAGCTGATGCTTTGCGACAGCCCAAGGCCTACCATCACCGAGAGGCAAAGGATTGCTGCGGGGTGCAGCAGGCCGGGACTTGCGAAGCTCTCGACAAGCGCGAAGCAGAGGCAGGCCGCGGAAGCCGCGGGGAAGAACGAGTCGCGACCTCGCTCCAAGGCACCTAAGAAAAGCCGCGCCAACAGCACGCTCGCTACGACAATAGCGGCAGCAAGGCCAATCCACCCCATGTCGATGAAAATGGCGGCCGCTACCGAGGGCGGCCGCAATGCCTCACCGGGGTCGCTCTGATAGATCCTCGCTACGGCCGCAAAGCTGCCTGCACCTGCGCCGAACCAGCGAGTATCCGCCAGCATCCGCTCGAGTGTGGCTCTGGTTTCGCCCGGGAGCTCGGAGACCAACCGCAGCAAGGCGGATCCCGAGCTCTTCTCGAACACGAAGCCCAGCACGATGCCTGTGCCGATGAGAGCCGCAATTGACAGCGCTGTGGCCGCGATGGTCGACAGGTCCAGGCGTCGAATGATCAGGATGAGCACGAACAGCACAAAGCCGAGGCTGGCCGCAACGGCGCTGTTCGTGTTCGAAAATCCAAAGATGGCGAGCGCGTTGATCAGCGCGGCGATCAGGCCGCAAGCTCCCACAGCGAGGGAGCGTGAGAGGGGGTGACGCGTCTCGGCGCGCTCTGCCGCCAATTGCATGACGGCAAGGTTGAGCAGCAAGCCAAAGCCGGCAAGACTGGTTGCGAGTCCCGCGGGCGATGCGTCGCCCAAGGCTGGCGATATGCGGTGCAGATCCAGCGTCAGCGCGGATAGCGTGGTGATCCCGCTCAAGACGAACAGGATCAATTCGGCGCGGCCGCGATCGCGCGCTACTACGATGGTCACGCCGAGCAGCGAAACAGCCGCAAGCGAAACGAGCAGGGCATTCAACGTCAGGCCGAAGTCGGCGGTGATAGGTCCGAGAGCAAGGCCGCCCACCGCGTCATGGACGCCGGCCCAGATCGGGTGCGCTACGCCAAGCGGCACTGGGATCATCTGCAGCGCGATAGCGGCGGGTATTGCGACCAAAACCCAACCGACCCACGAGCTCGCCCGCAGGTAGTGTTCGTAGTCGGCCTTTCCTGCATTGAGCGAGGCAGCAAGCAGGCTGACGCTGGCTGCCGCGATCCCGAGCTGTGCACCGAACCTGGCGCCGCCGATTTCGAGGATGGTTGCCGAAGCAATGGATAAGATGAGGGCAAAATAAGCGAGGGACAACCGGCGCGCTCGAACAAAGGCCTGAAACAGTGAGGCCACCATACAAGCCGTCAGCCCCATTTCAAGCGGGCGGCCCCATCACAATGCGCCATCAGGCGCGGATGGTGTGGATGGAATTTGCAAATCGCGTGGGAAGACCTTCAGATCGTGCGGAGGGGAAGACTTCAGCGCGCGGTTTTCAGCGGCCGCACGAAGACGCGGGAGGCACGCGCCGCGGCCAGCCAGAAACGCGCCAGCGATCCAAACAGATACCCGCCCTGAAGCGCGGTTGCGCACAGTGCGAAATCCTTCAACCCCTCAAGAAATGCGATTTGAGCGATCATGCCGATCGGGATGGCGATCAGCCCGATCGCGAGCGTCAACGGCAGGAGTACCAATACGCGGAAACGCTGGCCCAACACCGCTCCCACGAGAAAACTAAAGATCAAGAACTCAGCCATCCGAAACACTCCCCGTGCTCCGGACCCTAAGGTTCCAGACCCTAAGACACCCTTAAGTCGTATGGCTAAACTTGGCCTATTGGCCGCAATTCGTGAGCAGCGAATTAAAGGCCTCCCGCAACCCATTCAGGGCAACCAGACCTTTGATTTCGCTGCCGCTTTCTTTTTCTTTGACCGTGACGGTCAGCGAGGCCGTCACCTGCCACTTGCCCCCGGCGAAGGCGGCGACTTCGTCGGGCAGCAGCACGGCAACGCCGGCGCCGGCCATGCTGGCCTCAAAAGTCTGGGAGCCGCCTGAGGCCGAGGTGATTGTCACTTGGGGGCGGCTTCGGGGTGGGAGGGGGCGGATCAACGCGACCAGCACGTCGATCTTGCCCTTCGGCGCACAGCGGACGATCAGGCCGGCAAAGTCGAGATCGGATTGAGTCGTGTCGGCCGTCTTCATGATGGCGGCGAAGCTTTCCCCCTCCTTAGCCCCCTGCGTCCGGGTGAATTTCCAGGTGGAGGAGGGGGCGGCCGGCGCGGCAATTGAAAAGACGCAGGCGGAACCCAAGGCCGGAGGGCCGCTCTGGCAGCGGTTCCCGACGGGAGCCCCCTGCGGGATCGATAGCAGCGGTCCGAGCAAGGCAATGGCAAAAACGGGCACGGGGACTCCCATCAGTTGAACGGTTCGGACTTCTATCAGGACGGCCACCGATTTTGCAGCGGCCCCACATCGGGCACGCTGCCCACCGATCGAGCAAGAAAGTTACACCAAATGGTCACAAAGGCTTAGCTGGAGTTCCTAAGAGTTGCCTGCAAGCAACAGTCGTCGCCATAACGCTTGCGAAACGGCGTGGAACTCTTGTCGCACCGCCCAACCCGCCGTACCACTTCAGGGGTAAATGGGGACTATGTGGGCGCGATTCATGCATTCCTTTGCCAAGACTTTTGTATTCAAGCCGGCGTTTTTGGCGGTGGCTTTGGCGCTAGGCGCCTGTTCGACCAATCCCGGTTCGGGACCTCTCACGGATGACGTTAACAATCACATTCAGACGGCCAGCGCGCCGGAGTATGAACTCGTCCCGCTGAATCCGGCCACGGTCAAGATCCTGCACACTCACGAGCCCAAGGGGCTTGCAGGTGCGTTCACAGACAAGCGGCCGCCGGCCAGCATCGTGTTCGGCATCGGCGACGTCGTCAGCGTCACCATCTTCGAAGCCGCTGCAGGCGGTCTGTTCATCCCGGCGGAAGCCGGCGTTCGTCCCGGCAACTTCGTGACGATCCCAGATCAGACCGTCGACAATGACGGCTTCATCACAGTGCCCTATGCCGGTCAGGTGAAGGCGGCGGGCCTCACCGCAGTCCAAATCCAGCGTTCGATCGTTGAGAAGATCGCCAACCGCGCCATCGAGCCGCAGGTTGTCGTGGCGATGTCCTCGCAGCGGACGCAGCTCATCAGCGTGCTCGGTGAAGTCAATACGCCGACCCGTTTCCCGGCGAGCGCGGCGGGCGCGAAGGACAGGGTGCTTGACGCCATCACTCGTTCCGGCGGCATCAAGGGTCAGGGCTTCGAGACCTGGGTCATGCTGGAGCGCCAGGGCAAGCGCGCCACTGTGCCGTTCGAGAACCTGGTCATGGCGCCTGAGAACAATATCTACGTGCGTCCTGACGACAGCATCTACGTCTATCGCGAGCAGCAGAAGTTCCTGGCGTTCGGTGCTAGCGGGCAGAGCGGCGAGTTCAACTTCGACGCCTGGCGCATCAATCTCGGCGAAGCGGTCGGTAAGGCCGGTGGTCTCCTCGACGCTCAGGCCGATCCGGCTGCCGTGTTCCTCTATCGTCGCGAGCCGCGTGAGGTTGCTGCCCAGCTCGGCGTCGACGTCAACAAATACACCTCTGATACGATCCCGGTCATCTTCAACGTGAACTTCCGTGATCCGGGCGGCTTCTTCCTCGCCACCAAGGTCATGATGAAGAACGGCGACATCATCTACGTCTCGAACTCGCGCAACGTCGAAGTTGCTAAGTTCCTGACCTATCTGCGGGTGATCATGGCGACTGGCTCTGATGCGGTGAACCTCGCCAACGACACGCTGATCTTCCGCAACAACATCAAGTTGGCGCCGTAAGATCGGCCCGATACGAACGAGAAGAAATGGCACCGGGCTTTCCCGGTGCCATTTTTGTTGAGGAGGCGGTTCGCTGAACTTAAGGGAAAACACATGCAAGGCTGGTTGCCGGGCCGCGCGCTTGTCGTGATTGCCGCTGCGCTTTGGCTCGGCGGCGGATCGGCGTGGGCTCAAACGAGCCTTGGTACGAGCTTTGGCGTGCGCCATCGGATCGATGTGATCGTTTCAGCTGAGCCGAACGCGTCGATTCTTAGAGACCTACCTGGTGCGAAGGGATCGCTGTCGTTTACGGTGCGCCTGTCCGCCAATTCGAAAGAGAGCCGGTTTTTCGGTATGCTGCGGCCATCCTTTTCCGATATCGTGCTCCCTGACACCGCCGGCCAACCGCTGGTCAAGCAGACGAAGATCTGGGAGGAGGACGCGTGCCATCAGCGTCGGGGCTTGCCAAAGGTCACGGTCACCCAGCTTGCGGGAGACTTTGGCGAGGGGCACAAAAGAATAGAGATTTCCGCGATCAACCGCCACATCGGGCTTCTGGTGCCGCCGGACGAGCTCACCCCCGGAATCAAGCTCGAGCCGTCAAGCGATGATGGCGGCTCGTTCTTTGCCTTTCGGGCGCAAACCAGAAACAGCCGTTTGAACGTTGATCTGAAGATCTATCCGATTGATTGCGTCCTCTAAAGGAGAGGCCTTGCCGTAACGAGGATGCGTCTTGGCTCGCTGAACATCCGCTGGTCTTGGAGTCTTCCGGCCACCTTTATCCTGTTCTTCGTCGTGGCCGGCGCGCCGTTCCCATTCGGCTCGACCAACGATCTCTCGATCGCGTTCTGGTGCCTCTGTCTTGGCGTTGCTCTTAGTGTGGCGCCGACGCGCGATTTGCGAAGGCCGCACCTGTGGATGATCGCCGGCATCGCCGTCGTGATCGCTGCCTACGCATTCGTGTTGCACGAGCAGCTCTCGGATCACCCCTGGATCGCGCCGTTTCATCCCATCTGGAAGCAGGCGTCCGACCTCCTGGGCCAGGAGATCGCCCCGTCAGTGTCCATCGTGAAGAACGAGGCCTTCTTCGCGCTCGGCGCGCCGCTTGCCAACATCCTGGCGATCCTGCTTGGGATCACCGTCGGGGCAGACCGCGAGCGGGCGCGCCGCATGCTCTGGGTGATCGCCATCTCAGGCGCCGTCTACGCGCTCTATGGTGTGGCCTCGTTCCTGATCGAGCCCACCATGATCCTGTGGCGGGACAAGACCGCCTATCTCGGCAGCGTTACCGGCACCTTCATCAACCGCAACACCGCGGCGGCCTATTTCGGCTCGGCCGCTGTGGTCTGGATGCTGCTGATTCTGGAGGATGTCCGCCGCCGCGTTCCTGAGCGACGCCTCGACTGGAAACGTCTCTCGCGCGATCTCGCCGAGATTCCGCCACGGGAAATCCTGCCGCAGCTTCTCGCTTTGCTGGTCTGTTTGATGGCGATGTTCATGACCGGCTCGCGCGCCGGCGTCGGCCTGTCGCTGCTCGCCATGATCGTGTCGTTCACGATCTTCTTGAGAAGAGACTTGCCGCCGCGGACGGGGATCTGGATCTCGCTCGGCTCCGGCGTGGTGGTCGCGCTCGGCCTGATGCAACTGCTTGGCGGGCGGGTCTCGAGCCGCTTTGATAGCCAGGGCCTGGTCGATGAAGGTCGCGTGGAGGCTTGGAAGTCGACCTTGCGAATCATCGCCGACAACCCGTGGTTCGGCACCGGCATGGGCACCTTCCAGTGGGCCTTCCCGCCCTATCGCAGCCCGAACATTTCGATACGCGGCATCTGGGATGCGGCGCATTCGACTCCGCTTGAGCTCGCCTCCGAAGTCGGCATCCCCATGGCACTTTTGGTGGCGACGGCCTGGATCATCATGTCTGTGATTCTGGCAAAGGGCGTGTTCGGACGACGGCGCGATGTCATCATCCCGCTTGCGGCCGCGGCGACCGCGACGCTGTCGCTGCTGCATTCGTGCCTCGACTTCACGCTCCAGGTCCCCGGCTACAGCATTCCGTTTTTTGCGCTTTTTGGCGCGGGGCTGGCGCAATCCTTGCGCTCGGGCGAGGCTCGGCCGGAGGTTGAGGCGCAGGTTGCAGGAGGCTCCCAGCGTGCGCGGGATGAGAAGACGAAAAGGGGTGTCCCGGCGCGTGCCTGATGTTCACAAAACTGTCTATTTTTGAAGCAGTTGCCGCCTTAACGAAGTTTTCAGTATGAGTAGACAGCCGAGGGTTGTTCGGCTAGGTTCCGCGCTGCACGCGTCATTTGCCCGCGGCAGGGGGCAAGCTGATATTTTTGGAGGGTCTAATTATGCGCGCGATTCGTTTTGCGCTTCGCTTGGCTGCGGCCGCGGCTCTGGCCGCAACGATTTCAACGGCCGCGAGCGCTGCCGTCTATCCGCCGCAGCGTCAGCTGCCGGCCCAGGTCATCTCGGATTTCAAGAGCGCGCCGAGCAGCCTGTTGCAGCAATTCCCGACCGGCGGTGCGCAGATGATCTCGCGTGTGCGCGATCTCGGCGCCTCGGATCCCTCGACGCTCAACGCCCTGATCGGGCTGCTTAAGGATTCCGCGACGACGAAGGACCAGATGCGCGCGATCGTCGCCGGTCTCGCCCAGGTCGCCCGCATGGCCGCGCAGAGCGACCAGGCCTTTGCAACCGAAATCCAGAACGCAATCGCCGGCACCAACAGCGCCGACGTGATCGCCGCCTACCAGGCCGCAACCGGCGATGTCGCGATCGCGGCAACCGGCGGTGGCGCCGGCGGTGGTGGCTCCGGTGCAGGCGGTTCGACTGGATCGAGCGGCTTTGCGTTCGGCGGATCGAACGGCGGCGCCTCCTCGTTCGGCGGCCTGCACTACGCGACCTCAGGCTCGAGCATGGGCAGCGGCTCGGTGGGCGGCACGACGAGCAGCACCAGCCCACGTCGCTGAGCTGCAGCCAAGTCTGACGCGGTCCAGCCGATCGCGCATCATCATCTGATCATGAAGCGGCGCTTTCCGAGGCGCCGTTTCGCATTTCCCGTTAAGCTTCGTGCAAGATGTAATGTGCAGATCTCGTTGCACTGCATCAATTGAGTTCAGCCGCGGCCGCTAGCATGCTATGTGCATGTCGGTTCTTTGCCCTTTGAGTACCTTCGCTCACGTAACCGTCTTTGGTCGATGCGTTCTCCAGAATTGATGGGAGGATGCTTTCAGGAATTGCGCAATGCTGCAGGTGAATAAGCCGACGTCGGAGATCAACCGGGATCTCGCCGAGGACGGCGGCTCCCCGTCCCCGATCCTCACCCCTTATCTCGAAATTATCCGCCGGCAATTCCCGACCATTGTAGCAATCGTCTCGGCCTGCGTGATCCTGGCGCTCATCTATCTCTTTACTGCCGCACCGCAATTTACCTCGAGTGCCTCGATGGTGATCGACACCCGCAAGGTGCAGTTGTTTCAGCAACAGTCGGTGCTCGGCGACATCGCAGTCGACTCTGCCACGGTAGAGACCCAGGTCGAGATTCTAAAATCCGAGAACATAAGCCTCGCGGTTATCCGCGACCTGCACCTGATCGAGGATCCCGAATTCACCGGGAGCGGCGGTGGGCTGTTTGGCGCTGTTATGGATTTCATTGGCGGTCTCTTTTCCGACGGGCAGGCTTCGTCCGAATTCGAGCTAACCCGCAAGGCGCTGGAGCGTTTCGAGAAAAACCGCACCATCAAGCGCGTCGGCCTCACCTACGTCATGGAAATCGGCTTCACCTCACTCGATCCGCAGAAGGCGGCAAAGATCGCCAACGCGATCGCAGATGCCTACATCGTCGACCAGCTCGAGGCGAAGTACCAAGCGACCCGTCGCGCCAGCGTCTGGCTGCAGGACCGCATCAAGGAGTTGCGCACGCAGGCGTCCGCCGCGCAGAAGGCGGTCGTCGATTTCAAGACCGCCAATAACATCGTCGATACCGGCGGGCGGCTGATGAACGAGCAGCAGCTTGCGGAAGTGAACAGCCAGTTGGTGCTGGCACATGCGGCCACCGCCGAGGCCAAGGCGCGGCTCGACCGCATGAACGACATCCTCAAGCAGGATATCCCGGACGCCAACGTGACCGACGCGCTGAAGAACGACACCATTGTCAAGCTGCGCGCGCAATATGTCGACATGGCCTCCAAGGAATCGATCTGGTCAACCAAGTATGGCTCCGATCACCTCGCCGCCGTCAACTTGCGCAAACAAATGGCGGAGATCAAGAAGAACGTCACGGACGAGCTGAAGCGCATCCAGGAATCCTACAAGAGTGAATACGACATCGCGGTGACTCGCGAGGAGAGCATCAAGTCCAGCCTCAACAACGTCGTCTCAGAATCGCAGCTCACCAACCAGGCGCAGGTGCAGCTGCGCGAGCTCGAGAGCAACGCGCAGTCCTATCAGGCGATGTATGACAATTTCCTGCAGCGCTACATGGAAAGCGTGCAGCAGCAGTCCTTCCCGATCACCGAGGCGCGCGTGATCAGCGCGGCGACAACGCCGCTGAAGAAGAGCTCCCCGAAATCGCTGATTATCCTTGCGGGCGGCCTGCTGGGTGGTCTGATGCTCGCCTTCGGTTCAGCGATGGCCCGCGAGTACAGCGACAAGGTGTTCAGGACCACCGGGCAGGTGGAGGAAGTCCTGGGTGCGAACTGCATCTCCATCCTGCCGGCGCTCGGCAACACAGCCTCCGCGCAGGGGCTGGGAGAAAAACTGCTGGGTAGTAAGCTTGTCAGGAAGAACAACCCAGAGCCCGATCTCTTGCGCTATGTCGTCGACAATCCGCTGTCCCGCTTCTCGGAAGCGATCCGTTCGCTGAAGGTGGCGGTGGATCTGAATTCGATCGTGCGCGAAAACCGCGTGCTCGCGGCGATCTCAACGCTTCCGAACGAGGGCAAGAGCACACTCTCGACCAATCTCGCCCAGCTCATGGCGCATGGCGGGGCGCGCGTCATCCTGCTCGATGCCGACCTGCGCAACCCCTCGCTGTCACGCGCGCTGGTGCCGGACGCTAAGATCGGCTTGGTCGACGTCATCGCGCAGAGGGTGCAGCTTGAGGATGCGCTGGTTGTCGATTCCGTGACCAAGCTCGCGATCCTACCAGCGGGTACCACCTCGAAGCTGCTGCACACCAACGAAATTCTTGCCTCCAAGGCGATGCATGCGCTGATCACCCAGCTCCGGTCGAAATACGATTACGTGGTTTTGGACATGCCTCCAATGGCCCCGGTGGTCGACGTGCGCGTCACCTCTTCCTTCGTCGATTCCTACGTGTTTGTGGTGGAATGGGGCAGGACCAATATCGACGTGGTCAAGCACAATCTGCGGGGCTCGCCGGAAATCCAGCACAAGCTGCTTGGCGTGGTTCTGAACAAGGCCGACACTAAAGCGCTCGCGCGCTACGAGTCCTATCACGGCCGCTACTACTATCAGAAGTATTACGCCCGTTATGGGTATGTCGAATAAACGTTGCTTCGCCAACTGGAGTTTGCGCGCATTTGTGCTGCCGTTCGGCCTCGTCGCCGTGCTGTGGCCCTTGCTGGCGTTTCCGTATTTCTTAAGAGCTGCTCCGGCCCGAGACTTGACTGCCCGTATCATTGCAGATGATCGGTTCAAACCAGGCATTCTCGTGAACGCGCTCACGGCGATTGAGTCGTCTACTCCTGCGATCACGCGACAAGCGGCTGTCATTTATGCCCAAGCTCTTTTGCAACTGCGGATCGCCGAAGAAGCGCAACAGCGGAATGGCTCTGACCAAGCCGACCGCGAGGTAGAAAAGGCAGGGACGTACTTGCGAGCCGCGCTTTTGATGCGGCCCAGCGACGCCTTCTTATGGCTAATGCTCTATTCGATAGAAATGACGCGCAACGGGTTTGGACTTGATACGCTAAGCTATCTAGATCAGTGCTATCTGCTAGGACCTTACGA
>NZ_JBANBA010000010.1:0-57177 GCF_059803475.1 Bradyrhizobium sp. UFLA05-89
ATCGTCGGGGCGGCCCGGAAGGGGTGATCGACGCGGTCGAGCAACTCGCGCCGAATGGTTTCGACAATGTCGAGAACGTGTTGAGCTACTCGCAGCGCGAGGCGATCGTGCGCGGCTATGCGACGAAGGCCGGCTTCGCCGCGGTGCCAGGCCTTGCGGCTGTCAAGGCGTGATACGCCGCCCTTCGGCTAGGATGGCGGCGGGGGCAGGAAGTGGATGTTGAACTCCGCAGCCATCGCGACAACGTCCTCGGGCTTCTGCTCTTTCATGTTGTGAAGGCCCCAGAACAGGTCATAAAGCTTGCGGCTCGGTGATACCCAGAACAGCACCTTCGCCGTCTGCTCCGCCTTGTTGAAGATGCCGTGCGGGACGCCCATGCCGAGGCGGATCAGGTCACCGGGCGTCGCCTGCGCTTCGGTATTGCCGAGCACGAAATCGAGCTTTCCCTCCAGCATATAGAGATACTCGTCCTGGTCCGGATGGATGTGCGGCGGCACGAAAGTGCCGGGCGGCAGCGTCGCATGCCAGGAGAAGCTGTGCTCGGCATAGCTCTTTGGCACGTAGGTCTGGCCGAGAATGTTCCAGGAAATGCCCTGGATACCTTCATTGGCCCTCGTGATGCCGGTGATCTCGCTCTTCACTTGAATTCCTCCCTTTACTCGACCATCGACTCGGCACTCAGTTCGCCGGTTTGCAGTCTTTTGCGTAACGGTCGCCGTAGTTCTCGAAGACCTTTTGAACGATCTCGGTCTGGAATTTTCCGTCAGGACGCTTGGCGACCTTGGTCAGATAGAAATCCTGGATCGGATAGCCGTTGGTGTTGAATTTGAAGGCGCCGCGCAGCGAGGTGAAGTCGGCTTTCTTCAGGGCCGCGCCTACGGCGTCCTTGTTGGCGAGGTCGCCTTTCACCCCCCTGACTGCGCTGTCGATCAACATCGCGGCGTCATAGGCCTGGAAAGCATAGGTGCCGGGCACGCTGTTGTAGGCAGCTTCATAGGCGCCGACGAACTTCTTGTTTTGCGGGTTGTCGAGGTTGGGCGCCCAGTTCGCGCCGCCGAACATGCCCACGGCCGCGTCCTGCTGCGCCGGCAAGGTTGACTCGTCCACCGTGAAGGCCGATAGCACCGGGATCGTATCGGCAAGCCCCGCCTGCCGGTACTGCTTGACGAGGTTGACGCCAAGGCCACCCGGCATGAACGTAAAGAGCGCATCGGGCTTGAGCGAGGAAATCTTCGAAAGCTCCGGCTGGAAGTCCAGCGTGTTGAGCGGCATATAGGATTCCTCGACGATTTCGCCCTTGTAGTCGAGCTTGAAGCCGGCCGCCGAATCCTTGCCGGCCTGATAGTTCGGCACCATCAAATACATGCGCTTGTAGCCGCGATCCTGGGCCACCTTGCCGAGGATCTCGTGCACCTGGTCATTCTGGTAGGAGGTCACATAGAAGAACGGGCTACAGTCCTTGCCGGCAAATGTCGATGGGCCGGCATTGGGGCTGATCAGGAATGTCTTTGATTCCGTGACCGGGCGGTGGATCGCCTGCAGGATGTTGGAGAAGATCGGCCCGACCACGAAATCGACCTTGTCGCGCTCGAGCAGGCCCTTGACCTTGGTCACCGTCGCATCCGGCTTCAGCTCGTCATCGACGACCACGACCTCGACATCGCGGCCGCCCATCTTGCCGCCGAGATCCTTGACCGCGAGCGCGAAACCGTCGCGAACCTGCTGGCCGAGCGCGGCGGCGGGGCCCGACAGGGTCACGATCACGCCGAGCTTGATCTTCTCCTGCGCAAATGCCGGGTCCAGTGCGGTACCGACGAGCAAAGCCAATCCGGCCAACCTCAGTTTCTTCTTCATGATCTTTTTCCCGATATGCTTGCGCTCACGCTACAGCCCTGTCGTTCGATCCAAGCTTATTCTGATGACGGCATCCGCGGCAAGCAGGGCCGAAGCCTGCTGCATCCTGCGTCGCGCCATCAGCCCGGCGCCATCAGCCCGGCGTCATCAGCCCGGCGCCATATGCAAGCGGCGCGCCAATTGCTTGAAGCCTAAAGAAATTCGACCCGCACTGGTTGTTCGGCGCGTTTTGGGCTTGCGGCGGCGCGAAAATTACTTGAAGCTCAAAACGACAGTTGGCTCGCTTCTGCCGCCAGTGCTGTGACATAGTGACCGCACCACGATGCTCGATTCCGAGACCAAGGCTGTTGAACTTCCGGAAGACCACGCCGAAGAGCTACGGCTGTGGTTGCGCCTGTTGACCTGCACGACCCTGATCGAGGGTGAGGTGCGCAGCCGCCTGCGGGAGCGGTTCGACGTCACGTTGCCTCGCTTCGATCTGATGGCGCAGCTCGACAAGGCGCCGGACGGCATGACCCTGTCCGATGTCTCCAAGCGCATGATGGTCTCCAACGGCAACGTCACTGGGCTCGTCGAACGTCTCGTGGAATCCGGGCACCTCGACCGCCGCACGTCCGATACCGACCGCCGCGTCCAGGTGATCCGGCTGACGAAGCTTGGCCGCGCCGAGTTTCGCAAGATGGCCGCGGAACACGAGACCTGGATCGCCGACGTCTTTGCCGATCTCACGCCAAAGGACGTGCGTGAATTGATGCGCCTGCTGGCCAAGACCAAAGCGTCCGCCCAGAAATCCGCTTCGCGCCGCAAACTGTAGGCCGTTCCGCGGCGAACTCTCCCCCTGCCGTCAGAAAAAACGCGTGATGTCCAAAATCTGCTATTGCGCCAAATTATTTTAAGCCTAAAATGATTTTGCTGCCGGGTGCTCTCCAAGCTGAAAGGAGCGTGCGATGGCTAACGCCGCCAAGGTTCAACTTCCGGGCTCGTATGATGGCAGGGTTGCAACGGCTCACGCCGACACCTTTGCCCTGCAACATCTGCCGCCCCGCGATCTATGGCCCGAATTCATCTTCACGCGGCCGGAGCTGCAATATCCGCCGCGATTGAACTGCGTCAGTTACTTCCTTGATCGCTGGGTCGAAGAGGGGCATGGCGATGCGCCCTGCGCGATCAGTCCTTCCGTGAGCTACAGCTATCGCGAGCTGCAACGGCTCGTGAACCGCATTGCCAACGTGCTGGTTGGCAAGCTTGGCCTCGTGACCGGCGGACGCGTCCTGCTCCGCTCGGCGAACAATCCCATGATGGTCGCGACCTATCTTGCGGTCATCAAGGCCGGTGGAATCGTGGTTGCGACCATGCCGCTATTGCGTGCCAAGGAGCTTCTGTATCCGATTCAGAAGGCCGAGATCACGCTGGCGCTGTGCGACGGCAAGCTGTGCGAGGATATGGAGAAGGCGAAAGCGGCAGCGCCCGGGCTGAAGCACGTCGTCTACTGGGGCACCGGTGCTGCCGACTCGCTGGAAGCGCTGACCGCGGACGCAAGCTCCGAGTTCGAGGCGGTCGACACGGCGTCCGACGATGTTTGCCTGATCGCGTTCACCTCGGGCACGACCGGCGATCCCAAGGGCACCATGCATTTCCACCGGGATATGCTGGCGGTCTGTGACGGCTATGCGCGCAATATCCTGCGGGCGAAGCAGGACGATCGTTTCATCGGCTCTGCGCCGCTCGCCTTTACGTTTGGCTTCGGCGGCGTGTTGTTCCCGATGCATATCGGCGCGTCCTTCGTCGTCCTGGAGAAGACCACGCCGGACGATTTTCTCGCGGCCATCGAGCGTTACAAGACCACGGTCTGCTTCACGGCGCCGACGGCATACCGCGCGATGCTCGGCAAGATCGCAGGCCGCGATATCTCGTCGTTGCGCAAGTGCGTGTCTGCCGGTGAGACCTTGCCCAAGCCGACATTCGACGCCTGGCTGCACGCAACGGGCATCAAATTGATGGATGGCATCGGCTCCACCGAATTGCTGCACATCTTCATCAGCGCGACGGAAGACGAGATTCGCCCAGGCGCGACCGGCAAGCCGGTGCCGGGCTATGAGGCAAAGATCGTCGATGATGACGGCAACGACGTGCCATCAGGCACGATGGGGCGCCTCGCGGTCCGCGGGCCGACCGGATGTCGCTACCTTGCCGACGAGCGGCAGCGCAAATATGTCCACAATGGCTGGAACATCACCGGCGACACCTATGTGATGGATGCCGATGGGTACTTCTGGTACCAGTCGCGCTCCGACGACATGATCGTTTCGGCCGGCTACAATATTGCCGGTACCGATGTCGAAGCCGCTCTTCTGACGCATCCGGCGGTCGCCGAATGCGGCGTCGTCGGGGCGCCCGATGAGGCGCGCGGCATGATCGTGAAGGCGTATGTGGTCCTCGCCCCCGGCGTCGTGCCGGACGCGCGGCTCGCGAGCGATCTGCAGGAGCACGTCAAGCGCGAGATCGCGCCTTACAAGTATCCGCGCGCGATCGAGTTCGTGGCGCAGTTGCCGAAGACCGAGACGGGCAAGTTGAAGCGCTTTGCCCTGCGGCAGATGGCGCAGGCGGCGGCCTCGTCGCCTGGCGTCGGTCCCAAATAAGAGAGGAATGGACGATTGTCTGCAACGACGCCGAAAAGCCCGCAGCTCGCAACGCTGCCAATCAGGGAAGATGCAGCCCCGATCCGGATCCTGCAGCCCTCCGGCTGGCCGATGCCGAAGGGCTATGCCAACGGCGTGGCCGCGGAGGGACGCATCGTCGTCACCGGCGGTGTGATCGGCTGGGATACGGAAGAGCGCCTCGCGGATGGCTTTGTCGCGCAGGTACGTCAGACGTTGAGCAATATCGCGGCGATCCTAGCCGAGGGTGGCGCGCGGCCGGAGCACCTCGTGCGTCTCACGTGGTATGTTGTTGATATGGACGAGTACCTGGCCAACCTGAAGGCGCTCGGCCAGATTTACCGGGAGATTCTTGGCGCGCATTATCCAGCGATGGCGCTGGTGCAGGTCGTCAGGCTGGTCGAGAAGGCGGCGCGCGTCGAAATCGAAGCCACCGCCGTAATCCCGCGCTGATGCACCGATCAGCTCGCCTTGGCGAGATCGTCGTCCTCCGGTGAGTTCAGATAGACGCCGGAGATGGTGTCGACCCAGCACAGGTGGTCGTGCACTTTCTTCACGCCGTCGATGTTCTCGGTCAGGACAATTGCCGCCCGGCGTGCGCTTTCGTCCGTGATGACGCCGCTCAGGTGGACAATGCCGTCGCTGACGATCACGTTCAGTCCGAACGGGCACCAGTCGTTCTTTTCCATCGCGTCAATGATGCGGCCGCGAATGTGATCGTCGTCCGCCGTGGGATCCGGCACCTGGCGGGCAAGGCTCGCTACTGCCTGGAGCAGGTTGGCGCGAGAGACGAGGCCGACGACCTTGTCGCCGCGCACCACGGGCAGGCGCTTGATGTTGTTCTGCTCCATGATGTCGACGATCTCGGCAAGGGCCGTATCCTCGGTGATGGTCACCGGCGACGTCGTCATCACCTCGGAAACCTTGCTGCCGTGTTCCTGAACGAAATCGCTGGCCGATTGGCCGGGGCCTAGGATGAACTTCAGCCAGCGGCCACGCTTGCGCTGGGTCCCGATCTCGCTGCGCCGGATGAAGTCGCCCTCCGACACGATTCCGACCAGCTTGCCGCTCTCGTCGACCACGGGAAGACCGCTGACATGGCGCTTGAGCATGATGTTGGCGGCTTCGACGATGGTGGTGTCGGGCGTGACCGAGATGACCGACCGGGTCATGATCTGGTGGGCGCGCATGGAATAACTCCGCATGTCCTGGCAGAATTCGATCTCACAAGGCTAATGCAGGCCGGGTTTGGCGGTTTGACGCAGGTCAATGGGGCAGCGCGGCCGCGCTTGACGCAGCTCAAGGTGCGCCCGGCCCATGGGCATATTCTGGAATTTATAAGTTCCAGGGCCAGCCAGGAGGTCACCTTGAGCGAACTCGCCAGACTGCAGGATTTTGCGCCCGGAAAGCTGGTATCGGATCCCGCCCGGCAGGTCGCGGAGGCGAACCAGCGTGCGTGCGATCTCATGTTCAGCGTGCAACGGCAGTTCCTTGACGAGATTGTATTTGTCGCCAACGAGCTCCTGGACCGGACGCAGACCGAGACACATTTGTTCGCGGAGTTCCTCTCGAAACTGGCCGCCTCGCACTCGGTCAAGGATTGGAGAACGCTCTGCGCCGAATGCGGCCAACATCAGCTCGATTTCATCCGGCGCGACTGCGACCGGATCTTCAAGCACGGCGACAGAGTGATCGCGACCACCGCCGGCCTCTTCAATGTTGCGTCTCGCGATTGAGCCCGAAATCGTAAAATACGGACGAAATGCGAGCCATGAGCGCCGGAAAGACCTCTCTCCTCCCGCGGGCTGAGGAGCCTGCTGCAGCGGCGGATCTGATTTCCGACGCGCCGGCAGGCACTGAGGCCTCCGATCCCGAAAAATCGGCCGAAGCAGTGGCCGCTGAGCCAGCCCCATCAGCGGAATCCTATCCGGTTGACCGAGCCTTGCATGCGATGCTGGCGCGGCTGACCGGCGGCATCTCGCCCATCGCTCTGTCGCTCGCCTATCTCGATTGGGCCTCGCACCTTGTGGGCGCGCCGCAGCGACAAATGGAGATTGCGAAGGACGCTGTTCGAGATGCGGGCCGGCTGCTCCAGGCCGCGGCACATGCGTCGACACCCAATCAGGACCCCTGGTCCGTAATCAAACCGCAGCCTCAGGATCGTCGCTTCGCCAGGCCCGAATGGGAAAGTCCTCCGTTCAACCTGCTGGCTCAGGCGTTTCTGTTGAGTGAGCAGTGGTGGCACAAGGCGACGACAGGTGTTCGAGGTGTGGCATCCGCCAACGAGGCGGTCGTGGAGTTCTCCGTGCGCCAGGTCCTCGACATGCTGGCGCCGTCGAACTTCGTCGCGACCAACCCGGAAGTGCTGCAAAGGGCCTTTCGGAGCGGCGGCCAAAATTTCGTATGCGGTTGGCAGAATTGGTGGAGCGACTTTCTGCGGATGCGTTCCACCAACAAGGCGGTCGGTGACGGAGAGTTCTCGGTCGGCAAGACGGTGGCGGCCTCGGCGGGAAAGGTGGTCTACCGCAACGAATTGATGGAGTTGATCCAGTATCACCCTGCCACGCAGAATGTCCGGCCTGAGCCAGTGCTGATCGTTCCGGCCTGGATCATGAAGTACTATATCCTCGATCTGTCACCAGAGAACTCCCTGGTGAAGTATCTCACCGGCGAGGGTTTAACCGTGTTCGCGATCTCGTGGCGCAATCCCGGCGTCGGCGACCGCGACGTTGCCTTCGACGATTATCGGAAGCTGGGCGTGAAGGCGGCGCTTGATGCGATCGCCTGCATCCAGCCGCGTCGGAAGGTCCATGCCCTCGGCTACTGCCTTGGGGGAACCCTATTGTCGATCACCGCCGCCGCTATGGCGCGCGACGGCGACAACCGCTTGAAGTCCATCACGTTGCTGGCCGCGCAAACGGATTTTACCGAAGCGGGCGAGCTGACGTTATTCACCAGCGAGAGCCAGGTCGCATTCCTCGAGGACATGATGTGGGAGCGCGGCTATCTCGACACCACGCAGATGGCCGGCGCCTTTCAGCTTCTGCGCTCGAACGACCTGATCTGGTCGCGGTTGTCCCACGACTATCTCTTGGGCGAGCGCGCACCGCCGAGCGATCTGATGGCCTGGAATGCGGATGCCACGCGTCTGCCGTATCGGATGCATTCGGAGTATCTGCGTCGACTGTTCCTCAACAACGATCTGGCGGAGGGGCGCTATCATGTCGACGGGCGCAATATCGCATTGTCAGACATTCACGCGCCGATGTTCGTGGTCGGCACGCTGAGGGATCACGTGGCGCCCTGGCGATCCGTCTACAAGATTCACTATCAGGTCGATGCCGACGTGACCTTCCTGTTGACCAGCGGCGGCCACAACGCGGGCATCGTGGCGCCGCCTGGCGAGCCGGGGCACAGCTACCAGGTGATGACCAAGGCGGCAGAAGCACCCTATGTCGGCTGTGACGAATGGTTCAAACGCGCACCGCATTTCAAGGGGTCGTGGTGGCCGGAATGGACCAAATGGCTTGTCGCGCGATCTGGCGATCTTTGCGAATCGCCTCAAATGGGGCTCGGCAATGTCGATCGACTCCCGGATGCGCCCGGCGAATACGTTCTGACCTAGTCAGCAGGCTCCGTGCCGAGCCTCAAGCGTGAAGCTCCAAAAGGCTTCGTCTTGTTTAGCTTCTCGTAGGCAGTCGCCGCTTTCTTCAGCAGCTCTTTCTTGCGCTTGCGACCGAGGAAGTGAAAGCCTACGGCCGAGCCTTCATCATTCAACGTCTTGGCAAGCACGCGGCCTCTCGCATCGTCATTGAGTTGCCCCAGGCTGCGTTGCGCCCGACGCAACTGTTTCAGAATGGCCTTCTGCTTTTCAAGCGACTCATCGACGAACAAGTCCTCGAGGGACTCGATCGCATAGGACAGTCGTTTGTTGAGCAGGCGCAAGTGATGCCGCTTCTTCACGCCGAGTTCGGCGAGCTTGCGAGACCTCTTCAGGAGGATCCTTTCCCACGCGGCCAGCTGCTGCGCCGCGTGTTCGGCAAGCGGGGAGCGGCGCAATCTGATGGCCTCCTTGCCTCGTCGGGTTGACCAGGGTCCACTCTCGATCCAGCCGGATGTCTGCTCGATCAGGCGGCGATATCGGACCGATCGCAGCGCCCGCGCCAAAAGACGATGGCTTTCTGCGCGCTTTTCCTGCCACGACTGAAGCTCGGCAATCAGGGCAAGCTCCTCGCCGCTGGCGGCAACAATTCGTTCGATCGCCACATCGAGATCGCGCACCATGCCGAGTTGCCGGTGTAGCCACTTCAGTTCGGCCCAGACGACCGGCCGCATGGCGTCGTCGACTATGGGAGAAAAGAAGCGGATGGCGGCGCGAAGGCGTGTGAGCGCTATGCGAATCTGGTGCAGGGCGTCGGGATCGCCGCTGCATGTTTCCTCGTGCTGGGCCATGACGGCATTGAGGTGACGGCGAGCCACGATTCGAAATGCGGTATCGCAGGCCATTGCCGCGCTCAGGCGAGCCGGTGAGGCGCTCCGTGCCGACGCCGGCTTGACGCGGGCGGGGGCCTCCGGTGTCGTGCTGCGTCGCGCCATCGCCTTGGTTACCTGCCCCCCGCCATCCCCGTCCGGCAACGGTCGCGCGTTTGCTCTGGCGTTCCTGAGGCGTCAACGATCCTCCAGTCCAGATCGCCGATATTATAGTGCTCCTGAAGCTCGGCAACCTCTCGCGTTGCATCTGACGCGTCGTCCCGCCGGCTGTCGATACGCGCCTGGCGCGTCGCCAGGTCCGCAATCAGAAAGAGCCCGCTCAGAGGGACGTTGCACGCCTGCGCCAGCGCGGCCATCCCGTTCCGCTCAGACTGCTGCGCAAAGACCGCATCGACGATGACGGAATGTCCCTGCGCCAGAACGTGCCGCGCGCGCTCGGTCAGGACATCATAGACCCGCGCGGTGACGTCGGGCTGATAGGCGGATTGCGGCAGCCGATCCGTTTCCCGGATCTGAAACAGCTGTTTTCGAACGACGTCGCTGCGCAGCACGACGGCGCCCGGCTGTGGCGGGACGAGGGGTGCGAGCATGCGCGCGAGCAGCGATTTTCCGGTCCCCGAAAGGCCGCCGACTGCGATCAAGCGGGGAGCCGGCGGATTGATCAGCGCCTGGGCCAGCCGAAAATAACGGCGCGCATCCTCGATGATCCCGCTCTCATCGGCGTGAGGCCGCGCCAGCTTCGCGAGCAGCACCTGGGCGCGGATCGCTGCGCGGATGGACATGAACAGCGGAAGCGCGCCGATCGCGTCGCGGTTTTCGGCCTCAGCCGTGACGAGATAGCGATTGAGGATCGCATTTGCGGCCGATTGCTGCTCGTAGTGCAGCAGGTCCATCAGCGTGAATCCGAGATCATAGAGTACGTCGATCGAAGCCATCTCCGGATCGAACTCGATGGCGTCGAACAGAACCGGCTGATTGTCGATCAGCACGATGTTTCCAAGATGCAGATCGCCGTGGCAGCGTCGCACGAAGCCCCGACGTCCGCGATCTCCGAGCAGGTCGCGGACGCGCAGGAATGCGTCATGTGAAGCCCGTGCCAACTCGTCGATCTCGGTCGTCGCGACATGGCTGCCCCGTCGCAGACCCTCGCCATTTCCGTCGATGAGCGCCGGGATCGTTGCAATCCAGCGAGGTGCCTCGACGCGCGCTGCGATCGCATGCGAGGCCGCGATCGCATCCGCGATGCCTGCCGCGAGATGCGCATCCAGCGGGCCCGCTTGTGCCAGGTGATCCAGCGTCCGGTTCTCATCGAAGCGGATCATGTCCACGGCGAACTCGATCGCCCGACCATCTCCTCCAATTCTCAGCGAGCCGTCATCATCCTCCGTGATCGCCACCACGCCCCGGTAGATTTGCGGCGCCAAGGGCTGGTTGATCCTGATTTCCTCCTCGCAGGCCGCCTTCCTCTTCTCCAGCGTCGAATAGTCAAGGAAGGGAAAGCGGACGGCCCGCTTGATCTTCAATGCGCGGTTGCCGTCGAGAAAAACCGAGGCCGCATGCGTATCGATCCGGGTTACGGCGGGCTGCTCGGTCAGGAATGCGAAGATCCGTTCCTGGGTCGAAGTGTCCGGGTGAGAGGTCGTCATGTGCCGATATCGTCAAGGCCGCAGCACGGCCGCTCCCAAAATCTGCCCGCCCCGCAACCTGCCCAGAACTTCGTTGGCCTCGCTCAGTGCAAAAACGGTGGTTTCGGTCCGGACGCCGGCCTGCAGCGCAATTTTCAGAAAATCCAACCCATCGTGACGGGTCAGGTTGGCGACGGAAAGCAGTTGCCGTTCCTCCCACAGCAGGCTGTAGGGAAAGCTCGGAATGTCGCTCATGTGAATGCCGGCGCAGACCACGCGGCCGCCTTTGCGGACCGCGCGCAAGGCGGCCGGCACGAGCTCGCCGGCAGGCGCGTAGATGATCGCGGCGTCGAGCGGCGCATCGGGCAGTTCGTCCGAAGCGCCAACCCAGACGGCACCGAGATTGCGCGCAAAATCCTGCGCCGCGATGTCGTCGCGGCGCGTAAAGGCGTAGACTGATCGCCCCTGCCAAACCGCGACCTGGGCGACGATGTGGCCCGCGGCTCCGAAGCCATAGATCCCGAGCCTTTCCGCATATCCTGCCATCACCAGCGAACGCCAGCCGATCAGGCCCGCGCATAGCAGCGGCGCGATCGCGACGTCGTCGCCATCCTCGCCAAGCGGGAATGCGTAGCGCGCATCGGCAATGGCATCCGTCGCATAGCCGCCGTCGCGGGTGCAGCCGGTGAACAATGGATGATCGCAGAGATTTTCCATGCCCTCGCGGCAGAACCGGCAGGTGCCGCAGGTGTAGCCGAGCCAGGGGATGCCGACGCGATCCCCTAGCCGATGCGTGGTCACGTCAGGCCCGACGAGATCGACGCGGCCGACGATCTCATGACCGGGGACGATCGGATAGCGGATGTCAGGCAGCTCGCCGTCAACCACATGAAGGTCAGTACGGCAGACGCCGCAGGCACTGACCTTCACCCGGATCTGGCCGTCGCCAGGGATCGGGTCCGGCCGCTCATCCATCCGCAGCCGCGCTCGCGGGCCGGGCAACACCATCGCACGCATCAGTCTCTCCCGAACCCATCGCAGGTATCATGTCAATCCTAGAGCATGATCCGGAAAAGTGTGGAGCGGTTTTTCCGAAAAGATCATGCTCAAACAACCACCTAAAGCGCGATGACGATTCCCCAATCTTATCGCGCTTTAGCGTGCGAACGCGGCAAGTCCTTGACGTCCATCAAATCGGCGACTTGCCGGCCGGCGGCTCCCCTTGGCCTTGATAAGGATCAAGGGCCGGGCGGGGAGGCGGTCTATTTTGACCGACAGAGGAGAATCCCGATGCCCATCAAGGACGTCTTGTTGCCGCTTGTTGGTGAGCCGAGCACGTCGGCACTGGCCGCGATCGAGACATGTGTGGCGGCAGCCGCCGATCTCGGTGCGAAGATCACCGCGTTCGCGGTGGAGGAGGATGTTCTCGTCCGGCCGAAAGTCGTGATCTCATCGGATCTGGACAATGCGGCGGAGGCTCATGCCCTGCGCAGTGTGACGGGGGTGCAGGATCTGTTGAATGCATTCAGGATCGCGGCATCCCGCTTGAACATTCGGGCTGACGGCCAGTTGCACAAAGTGGAAGCGGAGGCGATTGCGGCGGCGGTGGCGGAGCGCGCGCGCTACAGCGATCTCACGCTGGTCCCGGTCAAGGCCAACGACAGCCGGTCGGAACACCTCATCGAGCAATTGATTTTCGAATCCGGCCGACCGCTTTTGCTTTGTCCCGAAGCGCATGCCGACAAGCTGCGGGTTGAATTCGAGAACGTCATGATCGCGTGGGACCGTTCCGCGCCTGCGGCACGAGCCGTCGGCGATGCCCTGCCGATCCTCCAGGCGGCGGCCTCGGTTCGGATCATCACGGTGACGGACGACGCGGCCGACGACATCATGAAATCCGGGACCGGCCTCGTCGACCACCTCAGGGAGCACGGAGTCCCCGCGTCCTTTGAAACCGTGAAGATCGACGGCAGCTCGATCGGCAAGGTGCTCGGAAGCTGGGCAAAGGAGCATGCCATCGATGCGATCGTCATGGGAGCCTACCACCATTCCCGCCTGAACGAGATCGTCTGGGGCGGCGTGACCAAGACCGTCATCGGTGAGCCACCCTGTTGGGTTATGATGTCGCATTAGATGCTTCAGCCATCTGTCATGGCCGGGTTCCAAACACGTCGCCCGGCGCCGAGTGAATGATTGCGACATGTCGACCTATCGTCTGAAGAATTTGCTGTCGCCCCGATCGGTGGCACTCGTCGGGGCCAGCCCACGGCACGTGTCGGTCGGTCGTGCGGTCCTGGAAAACATCCGCAAGGCGAGCTTCAAGGGCGAGTTAGGGCTGGTGAACTCGCGCTATGCCGAGATCGCCGGCGTTCCGGCCGTCGACAGTCTCGACAGGCTGCCATTCGTGCCGGAACTCGTTGCCATCACCGCGCCGGCGGGCGAGGTGCCCGGCATCATCGAGCAGGCCGGCCGCCGTGGCTCGGCGGGCGCGCTGATCGTGACCGCGGGGCTCGGGCATGGTCCCGGATCTCTCGAAGAAGCGGCACTCGTCGCAGCGCAAAGATACGGCATGCGATTGATCGGTCCCAATTGCCTCGGGATCATGATGCCCGGCGCGAGCCTGAATGCGAGCTTCTCAGCTCACATGCCCGGCGCAGGCAGCCTGGCGCTGATCTCGCAGTCGGGCGCGATCGCTGCCGGCATGGTGGATTGGGCGGCACAGCGCGGCGTCGGCTTCTCCGGAATCGTCTCGATCGGCGACCAGCTCGACGTGGATATCGCCGATCTCCTCGACTACTTCGCGCTCGACCACAAGACGCGCGCGATCCTGCTTTATATCGAGGCGATCAAGGACGCACGGAAATTCATGTCGGCGGCGCGCGCCGCGGCGCGGGTCAAGCCGGTGGTCGTCGTGAAGTCCGGCCGCCTGGCGCAAGGCGCGCGCGCGGCCGCGACGCACACTGGAGCTCTCGCCGGCGCCGATGCCGTTTACGACGCAGCATTCCGCCGTGCCGGCATCCTGCGCGTGTCCGACCTGCGCGAGCTGTTCGACTGTGCGGAGACGCTCGGGCGCGTCGAATCGCCGAGCGGAAAGCGGCTTGCCATTCTGACCAATGGCGGCGGTATCGGTGTTCTCGCGGTCGATCGTCTCGTCGAGCTCGGCGGCATTCCCGCGCCCATGACGCCGGAGATGCGGCAAAACCTCGACGCGATACTGCCTTCGACCTGGTCGGGCGCAAATCCCGTCGATATCGTCGGCGATGCGGACGCCTCTCGCTACGCGGCTGCGCTCGAAGTACTGCTCGCCGATCCCGGCAACGACGCCGTGCTGGTGCTCAACGTCCAGACCGCGATCGCGTCCGCGTCCGATATCGCGACCACCGTGACTGAACTCGTCAGGAAATACCGCGAGCAGCATCGTAGCTGGGCCAAGCCCGTGCTCGCCGCCTGGGTCGGGGCCGAACAGACAATCGTGGAGACGCTCTCAAGCGCCGGCATCCCCAACTACCCGACAGAGGACGATGCTGTGCGCGGGTTCATGCACCTGGTGCGGCATCGCGAGCTGGTCGAGGAGATCACGCAGGTGCCGCCCGCGATGCCTGACTCATTTGCGCCCGACGTCGAAGCCGCAAGACAAATCGTGAGGGCCGCCATCGCGGATGGCCGCAAATGGCTCGAGCCGGTCGAGATCAAGCGGGTGCTCGAGGCCTACGATATTGCCATGGTGCCGACCTACGCGGCTGCCGATGTCGAGCAGGCGGTCGCTCATTCCAGGGAGATGTTCTCGCAGGGCGCCACCGTCGTACTCAAGATCCTGTCGCGCGACATCGTGCACAAGTCCGATGTTGGTGGGGTCGTCCTCAACTTGACCACACCCGACGCCGTGCGCGCTGCCGCTACCGACATTCTGGCCCGGGCGAGGAAGCTGCGGCCCGAGGCGCGCATTTCCGGCGTCATCGTGCAGGCCATGGTCGTGAAGGCGAAGGCGCGCGAGCTCATCCTCGGCCTTGCCGACGACCCGACCTTCGGCATGGTCGTCGTCTTCGGGCGGGGCGGCACCGCGGTCGAGATCATCAACGACAAGGCGCTGGCGCTGCCGCCGCTCGATCTGCAGCTTGCGCGCGACCTGATCGAGCTCACCCGCGTCTCGCGCCTGCTGCGCGCCTATCGCGACGTGCCGGCGGTCAAGCAGGACGCCGTCGCCATGGTGCTGGTCAAGCTCGCCCAGATGTCCGCTGACATTCCCGAGATCCGGGAGTTGGACATCAATCCGCTGCTTGCCGACGAGACCGGGGTGACGGCGGTCGATGCGCGCGTCGCGGTAGGGGCGCCGCAGCGAAAGTTCGCAGGCTCAGGGCCGGCCAATTTTGCCGTTCGCGCCTATCCGTCGCAATGGGAGCGTCACCTCGAGCTCAAGGAGGGCTGGCGCATCTTCGTGCGGCCGATGCGTCCCGAGGACGAGCCGACCATTCACGAATTCCTGCGGCACGTGACGCCGCACGATCTTCGCCTGCGCTTCTTCGCGCAGATGAAGGAGTTCACCCACCAGTTCATCGCGCGTCTGACGCAACTCGACTATGCCCGCGCCATGGCCTTCATCGCTTTCGACGAGGCGACCGGCGACATGGTTGGCGCGGTCCGCATCCATTCTGACTCGATCTACGAGACCGGCGAATACGCTATTCTGTTGCGGTCCGATCTGAAGGGCAGGGGACTCGGATGGGCCCTGATGCACCTGATCATCGAATATGCGAGATCGGAAGGACTGAAGGTCATATCGGGCGATGTGCTGCAGGAGAACATCGTGATGCTCGACATGTGCCGCCAGCTCGGCTTCGAAGTGAAGCCGGACCCGGTCGAGCCTGATATCTGCGACGTACGGCTGAAACTCTGAAGCGTAGCGTGGCCGCGGAAGCTCGCTCAACGTCTCTCGCTGGCAGGCAGCGTAATCGCATATGACGTAAGCGCTTGGGGCGCTGAAGTTTCCACATTGTCATGGCCGGGCTTGTCCCGGCCATCCACGCCTTACTTTGCAGCCCAAAGAACGTGGATGCCCGGGACAAGTCCGGGCATGACGGGCTCTTGTTACATTGCCCGCAAGCGAGAGAGGAGGGCACGTGTTTCGCGGCAACTATCATTTGCGTCAAGCATGGAGACGTGTGGCCGGCTTGAGGCAGGTCAATCGGGCTGCCATGCGCCGGCCTAGAAACGACGCATGCTAGCTTGGGACCGGTCGTCCCGAGGAGGTGTGATCTTGAACGCTGAACCTTTGTTGGCGGCGATGCCGTCCGGTGACGTGCTCGAACTGCGCCCAGCCGGGCCGTGGATCGCAGCCAATGTCTCGAAGCTCGAATCGCTGTCGCGCTCGGTGAAGGCCGATGTCGACCGGTCGAGGGCCGTGAAGCTGGACATGAGCGAGGTGAGCGAGCTCGATACGCTCGGCGCATGGTTGCTCGAGAAGCTGTCCCGCCGGGGCCCGTCGACGGGCAGCACCGCCGAGATCGTCGGCGTTGCCGACAATTATAGCGGGCTCATGGACGAGGTTCGTCAGGTCAATCGGCACAACCCGACGTCCCTGCCGATACCCAACCCGGCCTTGCTGCGGCTGAACGAGCTCGGCAAAGCCACGGTCGGCGCGCGGGAAGACATCGCGATCTTCCTGCAAATGCTGGGCGCGCTGTTCATGGCCTTGATTGGCGTGGTGCGGCGGCCGCGGTCGTTGCGGCTGACGTCGCTGGTCTATCAGCTCTACCGCATCGGCTGGCAGGCGATCCCGATCATCATGCTCATCACTTTCCTGATCGGCGCGATCATCGCGCAGCAGGGCTTTTTCCATTTCCGCAGGTTCGGCGCCGAGTCATATACGGTGGACATGGTCGGCATTCTGGTGCTGCGCGAGCTCGGCGTTTTGATCGTCGCCATCATGGTCGCCGGGCGGTCGGGCAGTGCCTATACCGCCGAGCTCGGCTCGATGAAGATGCGGGAGGAGATCGATGCGCTCGCGACCATGGGGCTCGATCCGGTCGACGTGCTGATCCTGCCGCGCGTGATGGCGCTCGTCATCGCCCTGCCGATCCTGGCCTTCATCGGATCGATTGCCGCTCTCTATGGCGGCGGCCTGGTCGCCCAATTTTACGGTGACATGGGGCCGGCTATCTATCTCGCGCGGCTGCACGAGGCGATCTCGGTCACCCATTTCGAGGTCGGCATCCTCAAGGCGCCGTTCATGGCGCTGGTGATCGGCATCGTCGCCTGCAGCGAGGGGCTGCGGGTGAAGGGCAGCGCGGAATCGCTGGGCAAGCAGACGACGACATCGGTGGTGAAGTCGATCTTCCTCGTCATCGTGCTGGACGGCCTGTTTGCGATCTTCTTTGCCTCGATCGGAATGTGACGATGGCGGATACGTTACAGGCATTTGCGATCCGCGTCCGCGATCTCGTAGTCGGCTTCGGCCACCAGACCGTGCTCGATCATTTGTCGCTCGATGTCCGCCGTGGCGAGATCCTCGGGCTGGTCGGCGCGTCGGGTGGCGGCAAATCGGTTCTCATGCGCACCATCATCGGCCTGATCCCATGCCGAAGCGGTGAGATCGACGTGATGGGCCAGCCGATCGGCTCGACGCACGACCGCAGCACCCAGAGCGTCGCGAGCCAATGGGGCATCTTGTTTCAGCAGGGTGCGCTGTTCTCATCGCTGACGGTGCGGCAGAACATCCAGTTTCCGCTCCGCGAAAATCTCGTCCTGTCGCAGGAGTTGATGGACGAGATCGCGACTGCAAAGCTCGAGATGGTGGGGTTGCGGCCGCAGGACGGCGACAAATATCCGGCAGAACTATCCGGCGGCATGACCAAGCGCGTCGCGCTGGCGCGCGCGCTGGCACTAGACCCGCCGATCCTGTTCCTGGACGAGCCGACCTCAGGCCTCGATCCGATCGCCGCCGGCGATTTCGATGCGTTGATCAAGACCCTGCAGAGGACGTTGGGGCTCACCGTGTTCATGGTCACCCATGATCTGGCCAGCCTTACGACCGTATGCGATCGCGTCGCTGCACTTGCGGACGGAAAGATCGTGGCCATCGGGCCGATGCGCGAGCTGCTTCAATCCGAGCATCCCTGGGTGCGAGCCTATTTCCACGGCAAGCGCTCCCAGATGCTGCAACCTCAGATGAGATGAGACATGGAAACCCGCGCACCCTACGTTCTGATCGGCGCCTTCGTGATGGCTGCGATTCTTGCTGTCTTCGGCTTCATCTACTGGCTGAACAACACCGGCGGTATTGGGCCGCGGACGAGCTACCACGTGCAGTTCCAGGGCCCCGTGCCCGGACTTCTGGTCGGCGCGGGCGTGCTGTTCAACGGCATCCGCGTCGGTGAGGTCGCCGCGCTTGCGCTTGCTCCGGACAATCCGCGCTTCGTCAATGCGACGATCTCGGTGGCCTCCGCCACGCCAGTGCGTGCCGACACCAGGGTAGGCCTGGATTTCCAGGGCCTGACCGGCGTGCCGGTGGTGGCGCTCGAGGGCGGGATGATCGTCGCAAAGCCGGGCGAGATGCCGGTGCTGATCGCAGATGCCGGCGCCGGACAGAGCATGACTCAGGCGGCGCGCGATGCTCTGCGCCGCGTGGATTCGGTGCTCGAAGAGAACTCCGGGCCGCTCAAGGACACGATCGCCAATTTCAAGACCTTCTCGGAAGGGCTTGCGCGCAACACCGGCAAACTCGACGGCATTGTCGCCGGATTGGAGAAGATGACGGGCGGTGGTGCTCCAGCCCAGAAGATCACCTATGATCTCCGTGCCCCGCAAAATATCGGTCCTGTCGGCAAGACCCTGACGGAGGCACTGGCGATCCCCGAGCCGACCGCGGTCGCGATGTTGCAGACACAGCGGATGCTGTTCTCGCCGACCGGCGACTATCCCGGCTTCGCCGAGTTCCTGTGGGCCGACAGCATTCCCAAGCTTCTGCAGGCGAGGCTGATCGACAGTTTCGAGAACTATGACATGGCGCATGCGCCGTTGCGGACGAGCGACATCGGTCAGGCGGACCATCAGCTCCTGATCGACATCAGGCGCTTCCGGATCTCGACCGACGGTGATCCGGTTGCCGAGATTGGCCTGTCGGCGAGGATCGTCGACAAGAACGGCAAGGTGATCGCCTCGCGTCTTCTGGAGGCCAGCGAAAAGCTCGACAAGATCGAGCCGGCCGCCGCAGTCGAGGCTTTCAACGCTGCGTTTGCGCAGATTGCAAAGGAACTGATCGGCTGGACCGTGCAGTCGGTCTAGCCAGCGCTATTCCAGCGTCTTCAGATAAGACAGGAGATCGTGGATCTGGTCCGGATTGAGCTCGAAGGCGGGCATGTCCGGATGGCCGGTATAGATGCCCTCCGCGAGCGCTTCGCCGAGCGTCTCGATCGGGTAGCGTTGATGCAACGTCCGGAATGCCGGAGCGATCTTCAGCGGGCTTTCCGACCTGCGGTCGATGGCATGGCAGCGCGCGCAATTGGCGCGCGCGTAGGCCTTGCCGCGTTGCTCGGCCTTGGAGGCGGCGAGGGCCGGTGTTGCCAGGAGAAGCGCGATCAGGATCTGACGAAGCGTGAATTGCAGCATGAAGGGATTGGTCTCGAAGGGGCCGGCACAGAGAATACGGAGGCGGCGCATCGCAAAATTGATCTGGGTCAACTGCATCTGTGACAAGGCAGTAAAATGCCGAAGCGCGGCAGACTCGGCTTAAGGCCGGAGGCGGGTGCGCCTGGCTGGAGCGATGAATGAAGTCTTCCCTGGTTGCAATCGAACCCAACAGGCACTTCTGCAGGGAGTGCTCGATACGTGATTTCAGCATGTGCGCTTCGCTCGATGCGGCTGAACTCAGGGAGTTCGAGCATCTGGGGCGCCGTGTGCATTTTATCGCCGGCGAGACGGTATTTTCCGAGGAAGACATCACGACATCCTTCTACAATCTTCTCGAAGGCGTGATGCGACTCTACAAGCTGTTGCCGGATGGGCGGCGGCAAATCGTCGGCTTCGCGCTGCCCGGCGACTTCCTGGGGATGAATGTCTCCGGTCGCTACAACTTCTCTGCGGACGCGATCGGCCCCGTGACGGTCTGCCAGTTTGCCAAGGCCGCGTTCGGCCGTTTCATCGAGGACAGGCCGCATCTCCTGCGCCGTATCAACGAGCTCGCCGTGCGCGAGTTGAGCCAGGCTCGCGATCACATGGTCCTGCTGGGACGCCGTTCGGCGGAGGAGAAGGTCGCAACCTTTCTCCTGGGCTGGCGCGAGCGCCTGACACTGCTCAACGGGCCGTCAGGCACGGTGCCCCTGCCGATGAGCCGCCAGGATATCGCCGACTATCTTGGACTGACCATCGAAACGGTCAGCCGCACCTTCACCAAGCTCGAGCGTGTCGGCGTGATCCAGATCCTCCATGGCGGTATCAGCCTGCTTGATCCGGCGCGCGCCGAGGCACTGGCGGCTGCCTGAGAGACCTCTTTACCATGGTGATCGCTGATTTTTGATCGCGATCAAGGACGACGATCGGCGGCCGCGCATACTGCCCAGGTTGATGAAAGCTCAGGGGGGCAGCACCATGCCGATCGATGCGCTGTTGATGACCATTGCCGTTGTGACCGTCTTCGTCGCCTTCGCGGCGGTGTTGGCATGGGCGGACCGCCAAACGAGGCCTAACCAGCTCAAGTCGAACGAAACAGCCTTCAAACATTGAGGCGGCTGAGGTCATAGCCTCATTGGCGTGACCTGAGATGGAGTTGGTGGAAGGTCCATCTTGGCCCTGCGAGGCAAAGGCCGTGCATCGCCGCGCTTATGGTTAATTCGCAACTCAGCATCGCGCGCATCCCTTTGATGCAGCCTGTGGATGCGCACCTTGGGGCGGCGGGAACGCTCCCTTTCCCGGCACTTGCCCTAAAGTGCATATGTGTGGTTTCCGGTTGAAAAGCCCGGTAACGTTGACTACGCAGGAACCCCAGTACCTCGCAGTCTTAGGAGTCCGACGGCGTGCCTCAGGACAAGACCAGCGATCCCCGACAGTCGTCGGGCAACAAGCTTTCGGTGCTGCGCAAGCATCCGATCTTCGCTGATCTGGAGCCGGAGGCGCTCGACCAGCTCTGCCGCTATGCCAAGCACACCACCGTCAAGCGCGGCGCGACGATCGCCGCGAAGGGCGATCCCGGCAACAACCTTTTTGCGGTCATCACCGGAACTGTAAAAATTTCCTCCTCTTCGCCCGATGGCCGAAACGCCATCCTCAATTTGATCGGTCCAGGAGAAATTTTTGGTGAGATCGCGGTGCTCGATGGTGCGCCACGGTCGGCAGACGCCACCGCCAACACCAATTGCGAGCTCTACATCATCGATCGGCGGGATTTCCTTCCGTTCGTGAAGAGCCAGCCTGAATTGGCGATGAAGTTTATCGAGCTGCTCTGCGGCCGGCTACGCTGGACCAGCCAGCAGGTCGAGCAGGTGATCTTGCAGAACCTGCCGGGACGGCTCGCCAGTGCGCTGCTCGGCCTGACCGAGGAGCGCAAGCTCGATTCCGGCAGCGGAACCCTCGCGATCACCCAGCAGGAGATCAGCGAGATGGTCGGCATGACCCGCGAGAGCATCAACAAGCAGTTGCGCGCCTGGGCCGCGCGGAGCTGGGTCCGCCTCGAGCATGGCGCCATCGTCGTGCTCGACATCGACGCGTTGCGCGAGCTTGCCGAAAGCGGTCTCGAAGGCGGGTGACAACGTTCGGTGTCAGCCGTCGATGATAGCGACGGCTCGCGTCCAGCCTGCCGAAGCCCGTTCGATCTTCACGGGGAAGCAGGAGATCGTGAAGCCCGTCGACGGCAGCTTCTCCAGATTGTGCAGTTTCTCGAGATGGCAGTAGCCGATGTGACGCCCCGCCTTGTGACCTTCCCAGATCAGCTTCGCATCCTTCGTCTCAGCATATCTCTTGCCGGTATGGACGAACGGCGCGTCCCAGCTCCAGCCGTCGGTGCCGGTCAGCCGCACGCCGCGCTCGAGCAGATACATCGTGGCCTCATAGCCCATGCCGCAGCCTGAATTGACGTAGTCGGCGCGCCCGAATTTCGCGCCGGCGCTGGTGTTGACGACGACGATCTCGAGCGGCGATAGCGTGTGCCCGATACGCGCGAGCTCCTTCTCCACGTCGGCGGCGGTCGCCACATGGCCGTCTGGCAGATGGCGGAAGTCGAGCTTGACGCCGGGCTGCAGGCACCACTCGAGCGGCACCTCGTCGATCGTCCAGGCGCGCTCGCCGCGGTTCATGGTGGGATGGAAATGCCAGGGCGCATCGAGATGCGTGCCATTGTGGGTCGACAGCGATACCTGCTCCACCGCCCAGCCTTGACCATCGGGCAGATCCTCGGCCTTCAGCCCGTCGAAGAACTGCAGCATGCGCGGCAGCCCCTGCTGATGATCGATGTACTGGATCGTCGGATGGTTGCCGGGCGGGTCGGCCGGCACGTCATTCTGCAACGGCACCGAGATGTCGATCAGCTTCCGCGGCATGGCATTCCCTCAAGACGGTCCGGTGTTTCGGGCATCTTGGGGGGCCTCCATTGGCGACGTCAAGTGACGCGCCGGCGACGTCAAGTGACGCGCTGGCGAGGTCAGGGGACGCGCCGGCGACATCAAGCCAGCCTGCCGAAGGCGAGTCGCGGCCGGGTGCATCGATGCAACTCTTGCATTGATCGATGCCGTATTTGGCTTGGACAGGGAATGCCGCCCGCCCTAGGGACGACAAGGGCGACTTCGCGCTGATGCAGCGCGTCCGCTCAGGGACGGGGCGACCGTCTCGACCGAACCTCCAAACCGCAACCAATAGCGGTCGAGCATAAGACGAGAGGAACATCCATGGGTACATTGAGCATCGTTACCACGCGCTGCGCTGGCTGGGGCCTTCGATCCCGCCGCAGCACCACGGCGGGGAGGTCAACCTTCGCGACGCCGAGGACTTCGCGGCCGCGATGATGAAGCAGCCGAATCCGCCCGACTCCCTCGCACACAATGCTACCAAGGTGGTGCGCGTGTGACGCTTGACTTCGCACCTGAAGAGGAGCGCCTTAAGGCGGCCCGCAGCACCTGCGCAACGACGACATAATCAAGTGAGGAGGAAAGACCAGATGAAGACACTAACCGGCATCATCACGGCCGTTGCGCTGGCGGTCACAGCGCCCCTGGCGACCGCACGCGATTTCCGCTCCGCCGACGTACACCCCGCCGATTATCCGACCGTCGAAGCCGTCAGGTCAATGGGCAAGGAGCTCGCAACGGCGAGCGGTGGGAAGCTCGGCGTGAAGGTGTTTCCAAATGGAGCCCTGGGCTCTGAGAAGGACACCATCGAGCAGCTCAAGATCGGCGCGCTCGACATGATGCGGATCAACGCATCGCCGTTGAACAACTTCGTGCCGGAAACCATCGCATTGTGTCTGCCGTTCGTCTTCCGGGACACGCAGCACATGCGCAACGTTCTCGACGGGCCGATCGGCGATGAAATCCTGGCGGCGATGGAGCCCGCGGGTCTCATCGGCCTTGCCTATTACGACAGCGGCGCGCGCTCCATCTACACCGTCAAGGCGCCGATCAAGTCGCTCGCGGACGTCAAGGGCCTGAAGATCCGCGTCCAGCAATCCGACCTTTGGGTCGGCATGATCCAGACCCTCGGGGCCAACCCGACGCCGATGCCGTATGGCGAGGTCTATACCGCGCTCAAGACCGGTCTGGTTGACGCCGCCGAGAACAACTGGCCCTCTTACGAATCGTCGCGGCATTTCGAGGCAGCCAAGTTCTACAATGTCACCGAACACTCCTTGGCGCCCGAAGTTTTGGTGATGTCTAAGAAGGTCTGGGACACGCTGAGCAAGGAGGATCAGGCGATGATCCGCAAGGCGGCCAAGAACTCGGTGCCCGTGATGCGCAAGCTCTGGGACGAGCGCGAGCAGGCCTCCCGCAAGACCGTCGAAGCGGCCGGCGTTCAGGTCGTCACGATCGCCAACAAGCAGGAGTTCGTCGATGCGATGAAGCCGGTGTACGACAAGTTCGCCGGTGACGAAAAGCTGAAGAGCCTCGTCAAGCGTATCCAGGACACGAAGTAGGAAGAACGCGTCGGCTTCCGGCGTCGCCGAGCGGCGACGCCGGACCCTCGCAAGGAGGCGCGGGAATGACAGACCCACACGTCGCAAGCCACGAGCCGGAGGCTGCCGCACGCCCGTCGACCGGCTTGCTGTCGCGGATCAACGCCGTCATCGCTCGCGTCGGCATGTACCTGTCCGTGAGCGGCCTGCTGGTCATCGTCACCATCGTGTTTTACCAGGTGTTCGGACGTTACGTGCTCAATTCCAGCCCGACCTGGACGGAGAACCTTGCGCTGGTTCTCATCCTCTATGTCACGCTGATCGGTGCCGCCGTCGGCGTGCGCGATGCCGGACACATCGGCATGGACAGTCTGCTGGTGATGCTTCCGGATCATTTGCGAGAGAAGATCGAGCTGGTGATCCACGTTCTGGTGGCCTTGTTCGGCATTGCGATGGTCTACAACGGCTGGATCCTCGGGGCGTCGGTCGGCACCGTGAAGATCCCCAATCTCGGCCTTCCTGAGGTCGTCCGCTACGTACCGCTGATCGCCTCCGGCGTCCTGATCGTCTCCTTTTCAATCGAGCACATCATTGCTCTCCTGCGCGGCGAAGAGGTCGTCCCCTCATGGAATTGATCATTCTCGGCGCCACCTTCTTCGGCTTCCTCGTCCTCGGCGTCCCGGTCGCGTTTGCGATCGGCCTCTCGGCCATTTGCACCATTCTCTACGAAGGCCTGCCGGTTGCCGTCATCTTCCAGCAGATGATGTCGGGGATGAACATCTTTTCCTTCCTCGCCATCCCGTTCTTCGTCTTCAGCGGTGAGCTGATGCTGCATGGCGGCGTCGCCGACAAGATCGTGCAGCTTGCCAAGAATCTCGTCGGACACATCCGCGGCGGGCTCGGCATGTCGAACGTGGTCGCCTGCACGCTGTTCGGCGGCGTATCCGGCTCGCCCGTGGCCGACGTGTCGGCGATGGGCGCGGTGATGATCCCGATGATGAAAAAGGAAGGTTTCGACACCGACTACGCCGTCAACGTCACCACCCACGCCTCGCTGGTCGGAGCGCTGATGCCGACCAGCCACAACATGATCATCTATGCCCTGGCCGCCGGCGGCAAGGTATCGATCGGCGCGCTGATCGCCGCCGGCATCCTGCCGGCGCTCGTGCTGATGGCGTGCATGCTGGTCGCCGCTTACGCGGTCGCGGTGAAGCGGGGCTACCCGGCCGGCAAGTTCCCGGGCTGGGCCGAGGTGTTCCGCTCGCTCGCGGCCGCGCTGCCCGGCCTTCTGATCGTCGGCATCATCCTGGCGGGCATCCTGTCCGGCGTCTTTACTGCAACCGAATCTGCAGCCGTCGCAGTCACCTACACGATCCTGCTGACGTTCTTCATTTACCGCACGATGACCTTGCAGAACTTCCTGCGGGCCGCGGCCAAGGCGGTGAAGACGACAGGCGTGGTGCTGCTGCTGATCGGCGTCTCCACCATGTTCCAGTATCTGATGGGACTCTACGAGGTAGCCGACCTCGCCGGCGACATGATGAATAAGGTGTCCTCGGAACCCTGGATGATCTTCTTGCTCATCAACGTCATCCTGTTTTTGCTCGGCACCTTCATGGACATGGCGGCGACCATCCTGATCTGCACCCCGATCTTCCTCCCGATAGCGATGAAGGCGGGCATGGATCCCGTGCAGTTCGGCATGCTGATGTTGATCAACTGCGCCCTGGGGCTGAACACCCCGCCGGTCGGAACGACGCAGTTCGTGGGCTGTGCCATCGGTGGCATCTCGGTGGGCGCGGTGATGCGCACCATCCTGCCGTTCTACGCCGCGCTGATCGCAGCGCTCATGTTCGTGACCTACGTCCCTGCTTTCTCGCTCTGGCTGCCGCGTCTGCTGATGGGGTACAAGGGGTAGCCGCAACAGGGAGAGGCTATCCGTGACGGACTATCGCAAGCTGTTCGATCTCACCGGCAAGACCGCGGTGGTGCTGGGTGCCGGATCGGGCATCGGCAAGTCGTCGGCCGAGGCGTTGGCCGGGCTCGGTGCCCGCATCGTCTGCGCCGATCGTGCGCTGGACGCAGCGGAAGCGACCGCCGCCGGCATTCGCGACAAGGGCGGCTGGGCTGAGGCGGCTGCGTGCGATGCTGCGAGCGCCGCCGATGTCAATGCGCTGGCCGCGACCGTGATGCAGAAATTCCCGCGGCTCGACATCGCGGTGACGACGCCGGGGTTGAACATCCGCAAGACCATTCTCGATTATACCGAGGAGGATCTCGACCGCGTCCTCAACCTGAACGTCAAGGGCACCGTCTGGTTCTTCCAGGCCTTCGGCCGTATCATGGTCGAGCAGAAGGGCGGCAGCATCATCGCCTGTTCCTCGGTGCGTGCTGTCACCATCGAGCCCGGTCTTGGCATCTACGGATCGACCAAGGCGGCGATCGGTCTCCTGGTGAAGGGCTTTGCCTCCGAGGTCGGGCATGCCGGCGTTCGCGTCAACGCGATTGCGCCGAGCATCGCCGAGACCGCGCTGACCGGCCCGTTCAAGCAGCGTCCCGACATCTACGATCTCTATGCCCGGCATACCGTCTTCAACCGCTGGAGCAGCGCCGACGAGGTCGCGACTGCCGTGGCCTATCTCGCCTCGGATGCCGCAAGCTATGTCAGCGGCAGCACGTTGTTCGTCGATGGCGGCTGGACGGCCGTCGACGGTCCGCCGACCGGTCTCACGCAGCTCAGCAAATAGCGCGAGCGCCTTTATCTAAAGCGGAATGGCTTTATTCAGAGTGAGCCGAGGACTCGGATCACCTCTCCCGAAGGGAGAGGTGGACTTCCAGGCGATCGACGGAACTTGATCTCATCAGGACTTAGCCGCAAAGCCCACACGCCGGCGCAGCTCTCTCTGATCTCCGTCGGTTAGCAGTTCGATCAGCACGCGCGCCGCGGCGACATGTGCCGCGCGCGTCGTGACACCCGCCGTATACATCGTCGCGAGTTCGTGCCCCGGCGGGAGCGAGCCGGACAGCACAGTCCCTTCAGTCGCGATGATTTCGGTCGCCTGCGTGCATCCGATCGGCCGTTTGGCATCGGATGCCGCGAGCTGCCGCATCGCGGTCGCGCCGTTCGGAAAGATTCTGAGGCGTGACGCGACCTCGCCGGCGATGCCGAGCCGCTCCATCACCATGGCGACGTGAATTCCGGCTGTTGAGACCTTGGTGTCGGGGACAAAGATTGCATCGGCCGCGCGCAGCGCGTCCCGCAGGTCGGACTCGGTCTTGACGGTGACCTCGGGGTCGTTGGCGCGGACGGCGAGCGCGGTCTCGACGACGCCGACATCGGCGATTGAAGTCGGATCGACAAGCTTTTCGTCGGCAAGCCTGGTCACGTGCGCGCGCGTGAGGATGACGATGTCGGCCGGCGTGCCTCCACGCAATCTGTCGGCCATCAGACCAACCGCGCCGAACTCGCCTTCGATTCCACAGCCGGTCCGCGCTTTGAGGTTCTCGGCAAGCTGGGCGACCAGGCCCTGCGCCGCGCCGCCGCTTAAAATATGGATCGCCGTCACGACGCAAGCTCCATTGCTGTGATCAGCCTCTCGCGCGTGATCGGCAAGTCGCGCACGCGGACGCCGAGGCAATCGAACACCGCATTCGCAATCGCGGCCGTCACCGGACCATGCGCGGCTTCGCCGGCGCCGACCGGCGCGACCTCCGGCCGCTGGATGACCTCGACGTCAACGGCGGGCACCTCGCTGAAGGTCAGGATCGGATAATCCGTCCAGGACGTGGAGGCGATGTGCGTGCGGTCGAAGCGGACGCGCTCCTTCAAGACCCAGCTCGTGGCCTGGATCGCGCCACCCTCGATCTGGTTGATCACACCATCCGGATTGATGGCCTCGCCGACGTCGACCGCAAGCGTCAACCGCTTGACACGTATGTCGTCCTCGCCCGCGATTTCGGCAATCGCCGCGCAATAGGCACCGGTGTTTTTGTAGCGCGCGAAGCCGATGCCATAGCCGGTCCCGGCCTTCTTCTCCGGCTTCCAATTCGCTCGCTTTGCGACGGCGCGGATCACATCCTTTGCCCGCTCGTCGCGCAGATGGCGCAGCCTGAACTCAACGGGGTCGTCACCGCTGATGGCCGCGATCTCGTCGAGCATAGACTCGATCGCGAACACATTGCCCTGGGCGCCGAGGGTCCGTAGCGCCGAGGTGCGGACGGGCATGGCGAGGAGGCGATGGCTTTCGATCGTCCAAGCGGGCAGGTTATAGAACGGAACGGAATTGCGGTCGCTGCCTCCGCCATTGGCCGCCGGAGGATCCGACGAGATCAGGCGCGGATAGGGCGTTGCGAGCTCGGTTGCCGCGAGCAAGGCAGGCTGCGCCGCGCGTCCCGGCCGCGCGGTATGGCCGTTGCTCCAGATCGCGTGCCGCCAGCCGACGATCTCGCTATGCGCGTCGAGATCCGCCTCGATCTCGATCGCCATCGCCGCACCGAACGGCGCATGCGACATCTCATCGTGCCGCGACCATTGCACCCGCACCGGACGTCCGCCGGCTGCTCGTGCCAGCAGCACCGCGTCGAGCGCAACGTCATCGGCCGCATTGTGGCCGTAGCAGCCGGCACCCTCCATGTGCTCGACGGTGATGTTCTCGGCCGGCAGCTTCAGCACGATCGCAAGGTCGGCGCGCAGCATGTAGGCGCCCTGGCTGTGCGTCCAGACGTGGACGCGATTTCCCTCCCATTGCGCCATCGCGCAGGACGGCGCGATCGAGGCGTGCGCGATATAGGGACGCGTGTATTGCCGGTGGATCGTGCGCGCGACCTGCTTCGGCGCGGCTGCGGTTTTGCTGTCGATGATCCTCGTCTCGACCGACTGGCTCTTCAGGAACCCAGCCAGGTCGTTCTCGTCCGGCAGCAGCTCTCCCGCCGACCAGGACGCGCCCTTCCGCAACGCTCTCAACGCGGTCTCGGCGCCGTCCTCGGTCTCGCTGACGACGCCCACGAAGCTGCCGTCTCGTACGATGGCAATGAACCCGGCAACCGCGCGCGCTGCCGCTTCGTCGAGCGTGACGAGCTTTCCGCCCGACACCTCCGCTCGAAGCACGCGGCCATGCAGCATGTTCGCCAGCGGCGTGTCGTGAATGAAGCGCGGCCGCGCGAACACCTTGTCGGGGATGTCGATCCGTTGAACGGACTGTCCGGCAACGCGGCGCGCAGCGGTCAGCTTCGCGATCCCTTCTGCCGTCGCGTTGCGATCGAGCGAGACCTCGCCGGCGAGCTCCCAATAGCTGGTCCGGACATTGCCCGGTCCGGACATCGTGCCATCGTCGATGTCGAGCGTCGACGCGTCGACGCCGAGCCGCTCCGACGCCGCTGCGAGGAACAATCGGCGCACCTCGGCGCAGACCTGGCGAAGCGCGCGGCCCGATTGCTGGATCGAGAGGCTGCCCGAGGTCACTCCTTCGTTCGGGCTCGCGCCCGTCGAGGCGCGGATCATCGCGATCCGGCCGATATCGACATCGAGCTCGTCGGCTGCGATCTGCGCCAGCGCCGTGACGATGCCCTGGCCGATCTCGACCTTGCCCGGGGAGATCGCAACGCGCCCGTCGGGCGTGAATTTCACCCATGACGACAGGCTTGGATTGTCCGCCAGGCTGGGCGGCAATTGCGGTGCAGGGGGCGGCGTGCTCATGGCGGGGCCATTTCCGATGCTGCGCGCAGCACCGCCCGCACCATGCGGTTCTGCGAGCCGCAGCGGCAGAGGTTGCGATCGAGCGCTTCACGGATCTCCGTTTCCGTCGGCGTCGTATTGCGTTTCAAGAGGGCTGCCGCGCTGATCAAAATACCCGACACGCAATAGCCGCATTGCATCGCCTGTTCGGCGACGAAGGCGCGCTGTAGCGGGTGCGGGTGCTCGGGCGTGCCGAGACCTTCCACGGTCGTGACCTCCTTGCCGGCCACCGACCACAGCGGCATGTCGCAGGAGGCGAGCGCGTGGCCATCGACCATCACGTAGCACGCGCCGCATTCATTGGCGCCGCAGCCGAAATGGCTGCCCATGAGGCCAAGCTTGCCGCGTAGCACTACGAGCAGCATCTGATCCGAGTCGGCGTCGATCGCGGTGTCGGAGCCGTTCAGACGAAATCGAATCGTTGGCATGACCGGCGACGACCTCAGGACTTGTCGAACTTCTTGACGACGTCTGCCCATTTCACGATGTCGCCGCGCAGGAACTTTTCGAATTCGTCCGGCGTCATCGCCATCGGTATCGCTCCCTGTTCGGTCCATAGCTTGACGATATCGGGCCGCTTCACCAGTGCAGTTACAGCGATGTTGAGCTTGTCGATGACCGGTTTCGGCGTACCCGCCGGTGCCATCAGGCCGAGCCAGATGGTTGCCTCATAGCCGGGCACGCCGGCTTCGCCGGCGGTCGGAACGTTCGGCAGCACTGCGGAGCGCTGCTTGCCGGTGGTCGCGAGCGCACGCACCTGGTTCTCGGTCACGTTGGGCGCCATCGCGGGGACAGCGTCGATCATCATCTGCACCTGTCCGCCGATCACGCCGCTGCGCGCCTCGCCGCTGTTGCGATAAGGGACGTGCACGACGTCGATCCCTGCCATTGCTTTGAACAACTCTCCGGCCATGTGATAGGGCGTGCCCTGGCCCGATGACGCGTAGTTCAGCTTGCCCGGCTGCGATTTTGCGAGCGCAATGAATTCCTGGAGCGACTTCGCCTCGACCTTCGGATGAACGACGATGACGAGATCGGAATAGTTAACCGGCGCGATCGGCACGAGGTCGCGCATCAGATCGTATTTGCGCTGCGCAGGCGTCAGCAGCGATTCGTTCGCGGTCTGGGTGTTGGACATCATCAAGAGCGTGTAGCCGTCGGCCGGCGATTTCGCGACCTCCGATGTGCCGATGACGCCGCCGGCGCCCGTCCGGTTCTCGATCACGAAGGGCTGGCCAAAACGTTCCTGCAGCACGTTCCCGATAAGCCGCGCTGCAACATCCGCGGGGCCTCCGGCGCCGAAGGGGACGATGATCCGGACCGCATGTGCCGGATAGTCCTGCGCGAAACCGCGGGGCGCAGAGAACAGGGCGAGCAGCCCGGCGGCCAATGCCAGCACCAATCTTGGGCTCGTCATGCCCGCCTCCCTGACGTCGTTCTTGTTGGCGCGCACTGTAGCGACAGGCCAAGCCGCATGTCGACGCCTCACAAAGTCGACTTGGCCGGGAATCCTGGCCGGGAATATTGCGCGGTTTCCGGTGTGGCCGCGGCCCCGGAACAGGCCGGGTCGGCCCCTGCTATTTGCATGGGCAATCCCGGATAAATGCGCTCGGCTGGCCGGTAGTTTGATGTTACGAAGTTGCCCATGAACCAGCACGCCAAGATCGCGATCCGACACTCCACCTGTCCGCACGACTGCCCGTCGGCCTGCGCGCTCGACGTCGAGGTCATCGGGGGCCGGAGCATCGGTCGCGTCCGCGGCTCGAAACAGCAGACCTATACGGCGGGCGTCGTCTGCGCCAAGGTCGCGCGTTATGCCGAGCGCATCCATCACCGCGAGCGGCTGATGTATCCGATGCGCCGCACCGGGCCGAAGGGCTCGGGCCAGTTTGCACGGATCTCCTGGGACGAGGCGCTGGACGAGATCGGGCATCGCTTCAACGCGGTCGAGCGCGAATTCGGCGCCGAGGCGGTCTGGCCCTATTACTACGCCGGCACCATGGGGCTGGTGATGCGCGACGGTCTCAACCGCCTCACGCATGTGAAGAAATACTCGCGCTTCTATTCGACGATCTGCGCCAACGTTGCGCGCGTCGGCTTTGCGGTGGGCGCCGGCAAGATCGCCGGCGTCGATCCGCGCGAGATGGGTGTCTCCGACCTCGTGGTGATCTGGGGCACCAACCCCGTCAACACCCAGGTCAATGTGATGACGCACGCCTCCCGTGCCCGCAAGGAGCGTGGCGCGAAGATCGCCGCCGTCGATATCTACAACAACGACACGGTCAAGCAGGCTGACATCAAGATCATCCTGCGTCCCGGCACCGATGGCGCGTTCGCCTGCGGCGTGATGCATGTCTTGTTCCGAGATGGCTATGCCGACCGCGCCTATATGGACAAGTATACCGATTGTCCCGGTGAGCTCGAAGCGCATCTGAAGACGCGCACGCCGGAGTGGGCGTCCGCAATCTGCGGCGTTCCGGTCGCCGAGATCGAGGCCTTTGCGAAGGCGGTCGGTGAGACCAAGCGGACGTTCTTCCGCCTCGGCTATGGCTTCAGCCGTAGCCGCAACGGCGCGGCCCAGATGCATGCCGCGGCCTGCATCCCCGCGGTGACCGGCGCCTGGCAGTATGAAGGCGGTGGCGCCTTCTTCAACAATTACGCGCTGTGGCACTTCGACGAATCCATCATCGAAGGCCACGAGGCGATCGATCCCTCGACACGCGCGCTCGACCAGTCCCAGATCGGCCGCATCCTGACCGGTGATGCCGAGGCCCTGCACGGCAAGGGTCCGGTCAAGGCGATGTTGATCCAGAACACCAACCCGGTGACGGTCGCGCCGGAGCAGGTGCGGGTAGCCCAGGGTTTTGCACGTGAGGATCTGTTCGTGGCGGTACACGAGCAGTTCATGACCGAGACGGCGCAGATGGCCGACATCGTGCTGCCGGCGACCATGTTCATGGAGCACGACGACCTCTATTACGGCGGCGGCCACCAGCATATCTCGGTCGGTCCCAAGCTGATCGACCCGCCCGGCGAGTGCCGGTCCAACCACGAGGTGTTGCAGGCGCTGGCGCCACGTCTTGGCGCCAACCACCAGGGTTTCGAGATGTCGCCGCGCGAACTGATCGACGCGACGCTGAAGTTGAGCGGCCACGGCGATATCAAGGCGCTCGAGGCGGATATCTGGCGCGATCTCCAGCCGGATTTCCGCACCTCGCACTTTCTTGATGGTTTTGCGCACGCCGACAAGAAATTCCACTTCAAGGCCGACTGGGCGCATCCGCCGTTCGGTCTGATGATGGGCGATTTCGACAAGATGCCGCCGCTGCCGGATCATTGGGCCGTGATCGAAGAGGCCGATCAGAACCATCCGTTCCGTCTTGCGACGAGCCCCTCGCGCAGCTTTCTCAACACGACCTTCAACGAGACGCCGTCCTCGCAGGCCCGCGAGGGCAAGCCGAGCGTGATGGTCCATCCCCGGGATGCTGCCGCGCTCGACATTGCCGAGGGCGATGCCGTGACGCTCGGCAACACCCGCGGCGAGACGACGCTCATTGCGACGCTGTTCGCCGGTGTGCAGCGCGGCGTGCTGATCGCGGAGTCCGTCCATCCGAACAAAAACCACGTCGGCGGCCGCGGCATCAACGTTCTGACCGGTGCGGACACGATCGCGCCGATCGGTGGCGCGCCGTTCCACGACAACAAGGTCTGGCTGAAGAAGGCCGTGCCCGCCTGAGGCGCGAGTTCCTGCCACCATCGCGGTGCAAAGTTGTGTCGAGGCGCTAAGCAGCGACATGTCGGTAGATTGCGCTTGCGCCTGCCGTCCGACCTGCCGCAAATGGCTTGCAAGCAAGTCCAAACAAGCGAGCGCGCCATGACCGATACGAGCAGCGTCATCACCGAGAAGCGCGGGCAGGCGTTCTGGATCACCATCAACCGTCCGGAAAAGCGCAATGCGCTCAACGGCGACGTGATCGCCGGCATAGCCAAGGGCTATCGCGATGCGCATGACGACAAGGACGTCCGTGTCATCGTGCTGACGGGCTCGGGCGACAAGGCGTTTTGTGCCGGCGCCGACTTGCAGAATTCCGGTGCCGCCTTCGCGATGGACTTTTCCAGGCCCAACGTCGACTACGCCGATCTGTTGCGGCTGTCGCAGGACGCGACGAAGCCTGCGATCGCGCGCGTCAGTGGCGTCTGCATGGCCGGCGGCATGGGCCTGTTGTGCATGACCGACATGGCGGTCGCCGCCGACCACGTCATCTTCGGCCTGCCCGAGGTCAAGGTGGGCGTGTTCCCGATGCAGGTGCTCAGCCTGTTGCAGAACATCGCGCCACCGCGGCTCGTCAACGAATGGGCGCTGACGGGCGAGCCGTTCGATGCCAGGGCTGCGCAAGCGGCGGGCCTGCTGAACTATGTCGTTCCCGCGGCCGAGCTCGACGCCAAGATCGACTGGCTGATCAGCCGTATCGTCGACAAGTCACCGACCGCGATCCGCCGCGGCAAATACGCCATGCGCGCCATCGCCTCGATGTCGTTCGATGAGAGCATCGCCTATACCGAGAGCCAGATCGCGCTGCTCGCGATGACCGAGGACGCCAAGGAAGGCCTGAAAGCGTTCAGCGAAAAACGCAAGCCATCCTGGACAGGGAAATAACTATCTTAAATCGGCTGGCCTAGGTTCGAGTCTTGGAGGCCCCAATAGCCCAAGATGCTGCTATTCAGACGCGCGGGTAGTGGCGATTCCGATAAGGGCTGCTCTTGCTCGCTCTTCGTGGCGCTTCTTGGAGCCTGCGATCAACTGTTTGCGCGTGCGTTTGGCATAGGTTGGCAGTTGGCGTGCCGATCGATGACGACCCGCTGCGCGTAACTCGGCATCCGTGAGATCGCTGTCCGCTCCTTCCGTAAATCCACCGTGACGGAACGAGGTAAAAGAGAGTTCACTCCGAAGCTCAGCTGCCGCGACAATTCTTTTTACGACGCGGCGCAAATAACGCAGGTCCTTGCGTTGTGTGATCCAAGGGAGCTGTGTAGGCGATCTGCGATGTTCATGGTCGCGCCGAAAGACCAGCCCCGAGACCACGGTCTCCTTGATGGCGTCGAGCTCCGCCATCAGTTCGGGGAAGAGAGGCTCGTCCATTTCATCGAATAGTGGCCACCAGGCTTCCTCGCCATTTTTCGGATGCACAATCTTCACACTGTTCGGCCGCTCCTTTGGCCGGTAGTGCGAAATTTCGAAAGCTCCAAAGACGTGTTCTTCGCGCTGCAACCACTCCCATGTCAACAGCGCGGCAGTTCCGACTGAGCGGTAACCCAGTTTCGTCGCCGCCGCCCTGAACGCGACAAGTTCGTCCCAAGCCGCCGTAGGTGTCTGGCGGACGGGCTGGCCAGGCGCACGGCTCTTTAGGCCCATCCGCGAAAATGGATTGATCGCTGGCACTTTCGTTTCTTGGGCACGCTGCCCAACAAACCATGCGCGCCTGCAAGAGGCCATGGCCGCATTTGCAAAGCGGCGACGCTCGCGCTTGACGACGTTCCCGCATGCGTCCCTGTGTTCCACGACAAGCAGTTTCGCGTAGATTGCGTCGACGAAGCCTTTCGTAAAATCAGAGAGCTGCTTCGAGCCCGCACGGCTACCATCCTTCAGCGTGTGGTTGGAAAAGAGTGCGAGGCCTTGCTTGTAAAGGCGCTGTGTTTTTTCGTCTATTTCTCTCCATTTCTGATGAGCTTGGAAGATGCTGACCAGCCAATCGAAACTGCCGGGCACGGGAGAAGGTGGAATCATGTCGGTCAACCCTCGTGAACGCCAACTGTCGAAGGCGGGAAGAAGGATATTTTCAACCCGTTCAACGGCAGCGGCATATTGTTCTCCTAACGCTTCAGCCTTGACGTTGCAGCCCTGCCGGCGGGCCCAGGTCGGCGGTTCAAAGAAGTAAGCCCATCGATCGCTTTTCAAGAGCTTTCGTCGGCAGTAGCGCGGAAGTTTCGACCGGGGTGGCTTCATACGAGAGAAACCAAATCTTGCGATCTATCTGGATTCATTGTCCTCGCCGGTGCCGCGAAGTTATCGATGGCGGCCTTGGACCAAATTGGCTGTCGCGCGCGCCCGATTCCGCGATAGCCAGTGGGAGGTGGTGCCTCGCCGCGACCAACGGCGCGTGCGAGTTCACCTGTATCGCGATAATCGAGATAGGCAGCGGCCATGTCGGCGCGCATGAGTGCAGGCCATGTGCCAATGGGCGGATAACGGGCAGGAAGGGCAGGGCGAAGTGCCATGAGCACGGGTCAATGGTCTAAATGTCCGGGCTGGGCCATCAACGCCTTAAGTCTTTTGAGATGCTTCTGGCCTATGGCAGGCCCACAAGGTAACGATTTGGATGGTTTCAGCTTGCACTCGAACATCTTGCCTCTTGCGCGCATACTTCCACGCCCCCTGTCACCGGCACCTCGATATGAAGGCCGAGGCGCCAGAGAAAAAGGAGAGCAGAGAGCTCGTGTGGCAATCGGCTGGCATGGCGTGCAAATAGGACGAACGATGTAGCCTAACAGAAACGATCACGATCGCACGGGTATATTCGGGCGCTGACGGGTTCAACAAAATTGCGGCCGCAAAGGCGGCGACAACCTGCGCGTCGGGTCTTGTAGTGGCAGGATCGCGGTATCTGCGCCCAGTAGCCTGGGACGCGTGTCTCTCACGGATCGCTAGCTGCGCTACCAAAATGGCGGCGCTTACGGACCAGACTCCCGCTCGCCTAGAACGCCGATGGGAAAGTTCGATCTGGCGATGGGAGTGCAATTGCCGAATGCGTAGCGAGACCGATCGACGAACCAAGCGCGTCGGAGCCCGCGGAGCAATGGGTTGTGTATGCAACACGACGGATGCCAACTTTTGGCGCTGAAGCGACATCCTTGCCCCCTTGGTGAGAGACAGCTGATTCTGCTGAACTATCAGTATTTGATCCGACAAACCTATTGATCAACTTGCATTAGAGTGCACAGCAAGTCTTCTCTTTGTCGGAATGATACCCCTCGTAGGAACAGCAGCGGTAGTTCGGCTTCTCGTCGGCTCGGCTGGAGTATTAAGACATTCGCGAAGTTGCGATTGGGATGTCGCCGCCAGAACGTAATCGCTGTCGTCGAGACACTTTTGATCTGCGTCATCGCGCGCGCGGCGTTTGCCGCAACGAGCTCTCGTGAACCGAGCCGCTCTGCGTCTCGGCCGACGGCTTCGATCCCGCGCATCGGATGTGTCTCTCGCCGGAGGCACTCGGTTCCGGGTTTCGTCGCGTTCCGCGCCGGCGCTATACTAACCCTCCTGCGGGTGCCTTATTAATCCGGTCTCGAGACTGCAGTCGGTCCCGCGTCCCGCCTGGCGGCGGCGCTATGCTGACGCTCCTGCGGCTGCTTTCTTTGGCCCGCCATCGCAGGCCACCAAGAAGTGTGCCTTAGAGGAGTTGATCGCGGAAACTGCGGGCCTCATTCTTGCATGCCGCACTTCGCATTGCGCCGTCGATGCAGCGCACCGACCGCATCGCCTCATGGCTTGAGGGGCGGCGAGGACAATCGGGCGATTGTCCTCGCAGCAAGCCAAGTTAGTGAGGCGTCGGATTAAATCATAGGCGTTTTGCCAGATCCCGCCGTCGACATAGCAGGTGACGGTACGGAGCGTGAGGCCGCTTGAAGCATCTCGTCGCTACTCGGAGGAAGAGTGAGAGGGGAGGTGGAGTTTCCGCGACGGGTTGGAAGCCAAGAGAGAGGCTCTCGGCCGCCCGCCGTGGAGCACCGAAATGGTGGAAGCTGTCCCGACGATCACCTCGTTTCCGGCCTGTGACTTTACCTTTAACAAGCTGGCGCTGGAGCGCCTCCAGATTGAGTACGTCGGCCATCGGGAGGCTGCGTGATGTCGCGCGGCGCTTCCGAACTGGCGCGTCGCCTCGCGCGAGAGGCCGAGGCGGTGTGCCGTTACTATCTCTCGAACGGTCGGCGGCAAGGGCGCTATTGGCTGGTTGGCGATGCCCGCAACACGCCGGGACGCTCGATGTTCGTCCGATTGAAGGAATCGCCCAAGGGACCAGCGGGGAAATGGACTGATGCTGCAACGAGCGAGCACGGCGACTTGCTCGACATCATTCGCGAAAGCTGTGGACTGCTCAATTTCCGCGACGTGGCGAACGAGGCGCGCCGGTTTCTCAATTTACCTCGCTCGGACTCAGAGCCTTCAGCGAAACTTGCGCGCAGCAGAGCGTCAGTCGGTTCGCCCAAGGCGGCTCGGCGACTCTTCGCTATCTCGCAGCCAGTCGCCGGAACTCTCGGTGAGGTCTATTTGCGTAATCGGGGCATTTTAGCGTCACGCGACGATCGTGCGCTGCGCTTCTACCCGCGCTGCTACTACCGACCCGATAGCGACGCGCCCACCGAGATTTGGCCGGCATTGATCTCCGGTGTCACGGACCTTGATGGTCGGATCACCGGCGTGCATCGCACCTGGCTCGATCCCGACGGTTTCGATGTTGTGCGCCTGGGTAAGGCGCCGATCGATACGCCGCGACGGGCCATGGGTGACCTTCTCGGTAACGCGGTTCGATTCGGGACGGCCGACGACGTGCTGGTGGCAGGAGAGGGCATCGAGACCATGCTGTCGCTCCGCCGGGCAACTCCAGCGCTGCCAGCGGCTGCCGCGCTTTCCGCAAACCATGTTGCTGCCCTGCTACTTCCGCTGCAGCTGCGCCGACTCTACATCGCGCGCGATCGTGATGCTGCCGGCGACTTCGCGTTGGCGGCCCTGGCCAAACGGGCTTTGGACGCCGGTATCGAGGCGATACCGCTGTCGCCCCGGCTTGGGGATTTCAACGAAGATCTACTCACCTTTGGCATCGACCAGCTTCGTGAGACCTTGCGCGCTCAACTCGCTCCGCAGGATGTCGTGCGCTTCATGTCCTTGACGGCTGCTGAAACGGGTTGAACGTGGGTCGCTTAGAGGCGTTGCGATCGGTTGTTCAAGCCGCGGCGGCCGGACACAGTCGCGCCCCGGGCCTTCCAGAGGGCGATCGGACGGCGGGCGAGTGCGGCCCTGCAACGGCAGAGGTTGTGGCTATTTTCCGCCGGCGCCTCACGCCTTTGCATCGCGAAACAAAATAGCCGCATCTCTGCCATCCTCCGCTGTCGCTTCGGCCCTGCGCTTTCACTTCGGGTTCTGGTCCTTTCCGCCCGCGGTCAAGTGATCGCCACGAAGGCCGCGATGGGCGCGGCCGATCCAGCAAAGGGCCTCACCTATGATGACCGACCAGGACGACCCCGATTTCGAAGCGCCGCACCCTCGGTCTGCGACCGACCACATCCTCAGCGAGCTTCAGCTCTATGGGTACCGCCCGTTGCAAGATGAACCCGATCCAAGGCCACTTCCGGAAGGCAAGGCCATCGCCGGTGCGGTCGCCGACATTTTCGATGCCCTAGTCGCGACACTGAATGACACGCGCCTCGAGCCGGATCTTGAGGACTTGCTCTGGTCGGCCGTTAATCTCTTCCATCGTGCGGCGGACCGCATCGAACGCGAGCTCGACACAAACGAGCAGGCGCAGCAGAAGAGTCTACGTGAGCAAAATGGCTCGGAGGTCCGATCCGTCGAGCTAGAACGGCTCACCGCCGAGGGCATCACGATCATGGAGCGCCGCAACGTCATGGAAGTCTTTCGCGACCAAGCTGCCGAATGGTTCGAAGTCCACACTGGCTCGCTCTGGCGGCCGCGCTCTGGATCAATCATCAACCACGGCACGCTCACCGCCGCGATGATCGACAGCCGCGATTTCCTCGCCACCAAGCGTCGCTCCGAAGCCGAGGTGGTGGTGCCGGCCGGGCCGAAGATCGCGCTCACCGGCGGACTTGACTTCAACGACGTTTCGCTCGTGTGGGACCGGCTCGACAAAGTCCACGCGAAGCATCCCGACATGGTCCTGCTCCACGGCGGTTCATCGAAAGGTGCTGAATTGATCGCTGCAAAATGGGCCAACAATCGCAGGGTATCACAGATCACCTTCAAACCAGACTGGACGAAGCACGCCAAGGCTGCACCATTCAAGCGCAACGACGCCATGCTGGCAGTCATGCCGATCGGAGTTATGCACTTCCCGGGGACCGGCATACAGGACAACCTCGCCGACAAGGCGAAGAAGCTCGGTATTCCGGTCTGGAAATTTCACAAAGATGGCGCGTGAGCGCCGTCTTACGCGACTCGAGCCGAAAATCGGTTCGCGTGGGCAACGCCAGATAGAGCCGGCCCGCTCATCAAAGCCCAATTTCATCCGAGACTTCACCTTTGTCATCGCGTCTTGATCTAAACATCGAGATGCGCCGTGACGGTGGAGATTTGTCCTCAATGTCGCTGGGCTTACCCTATCTTTCTGACTGACCTTTGTCTCGCGACATATGTCGTCTCATTCGTGGCAGTTAAGATCGGAGTTCTTCGAGGCTAGAGACGAGTGTCTTCTTTGCCAACGCCTGATCGGGAGCCACTCGGGTCGAAGCGCCGAGCTGATTGAAGTGTTCCTCGCCAGACGGCCTTGAATCTACCGTCAGTCACTCTCGGCGTTGGCCGAACGCGTCTGCGTGTAGTTGTTCAATCTTTGAAACTTCGTCCTCCGTAAGCGAGCAGATTTTCTCTCTCTCTCTCTCTTGCGCGCTTCGACAGCTTGCCCTGATTCGTACCTTAGCACTGCAGGCGGGAAACGCGCGCGCGTGCGATGTGGTTCGCTGGCGTTTGCCGAGGCGCATCTTCCTTGCCGTTAATGCGCTGCCGTCAGCAAGTGTCCGATCGAACCGGCCTAAGTCCTTGTGATGCGTCGGTGTCGGAAGCCATGGTCGCCTCCGTCGGTTCGTTCACGGTGTGCGTCCAACGCAACCTCGAATGGGCTGATCAGGCCCGAGGGCCGGCAAGAGCCTCGATCGCCTTCCCGCAACGGCCGCGCCTGCTTTTTTCCCCTGCCGCGAAGAGGCGGCATTCCTCGCGGGAGACAAAAAGAGCAGGCTTGTGGCCGTCCTCCGCTAGCGCTGCGGGTCTGAAGTCTGCGGGCCGATCGCTCCCCGGCCCAAGGATCGCCATCGAGGCTGCGATTGGCGCAGCCCGAGCAACAAACGGAGACTATCATGGCTACCATCATCGGCACCTTCACCGCTGCGGACAACGGCTACGTCGGCTTGATCAAGACTCTGACGCTGAACATCAAGGCAAGATTCGCCGCGTCCGAGAAGGACAACGACAAGGCGCCCGATTACCGCATCTTCGCCGGTATGACCGAGTTCGGCGCCGCCTGGAAGAAGACGGCCCGCGACAGCGAACGCGAATACCTCTCCGTCAAGCTCGACGATCCGAGCTTTCTGGCCCCGATCTACGCTTCGCTGGTGAAGGTCGAAGGCGACGAGGGCTTCACCCTGATCTGGTCTCGCCGCAACGGCGACTGATTCCTTGGAACCATCGGCCCCGCCTCCTCGGAGGCGGGGCTTTTTTCCTCGTTCCACCGCTTTGAAGAAAGCGGAAAGGAGCTTTCCTTTTGAAGGGATTGCAAAGGGGCCGCCCTCGTGCGGGCAAGGGTGAAGTACGATTCCGCGCCGGCGGAGCGGTTTCCCCGCTCTTCCACGCAACAGATCTTCATTCACGCCGGCCAAATAGTGGCATCTTTCGATCGAGCTGACATAGGTGCGATCGATTATCGCGCGGTGCGCTAACTCTTCCTGCAACAAGCCTCGTGCCTGCCGCAGCTTCCGTGCATTCTGTGCCAAAACCTCCCGGATCTTCATAACCGGGAGGGCAGCGCCTTGATGAGTATTTCTCCACGGAGTATTCCCTACACTTGCGGAGATGGAGCGCCGCCACTGCGCTAACCGAAGAATAATTCATCTCTGGTATGCACAAAACCCGTAGACCGGTGGGCGTGTCGGTACGAAAATGAATGCAGTCAGGATTTGCTCGATCGAAGCTTCTAGGACCATAGGAGTTTCATACTGTGCCGCCGCGTGATCCAAAAGTTGCAGATTTGGCGCCCAGCGAGCCCATGCTAACATCGTATGACGAGCAACACGCTGTCACGTATATGCGTCTCCTCGACGCCGAAGCTGACAACGCCGACTGGCGCGAAGTTGCGCGGATTGTCCTTCACCTTGACCCTACTCTCCAGCCGGATCGCGCTCGCCGCAGTTTCGAAAGTCACTTGGCTCGCGCGAAGTGGGCTGCGCGCCACGGCTATCGTCATTTGCTGCAGAGGGGTTGGCCGAAGGATGAAAAATGAATGGCGTTTGAAGCAATCATGACTTCTTGGTGACGCTCGATAGTGAGGGCCAATCGGGCTATTCGGGTGACCTATCGACGCAACCTGAAATTGTCGCATTTGTTGTGCTGCAATTCCTCGTATTACCAGTGAGGAATGAGTACGATGTCAGTCTTTGATTGGAAATCACAGTCCGCCTATGACAAGGTCCACGAGGCCGAGACCACGGATGTCGCTTGGGAGTGGCTTCGCCGAGATGGCGAATATCAAAGAGCCTATAAAGACCTGACCAACGCCCAACGATCGAGCGGGATGACCGACGATTTCCGACAGCAATGGGGGCTGTCTTTTCGCAGCTGATCCTCAGAAGGCGTTCGATCAGCAGACAATCTTCTGGTCACCCGAGGCTCTCTCCACCGTGCTGACTGTCCGCACGTTAGTCGCGCCGTCGGATTCCAGACGGTACGATCTCAACCTGACGATGCTGCGAAGTGGTGAGCTTCGTCATGCGGCGGACGGATGGCACGCCATCCTGCCGCTGGGAGGGACGAATCACCGCCTGTGGCTACAAGAACTGCCGGCGAGCGGTTCATCAATTGCTGTCGAACTGCAATTCGATTCCGATTTCGGTACTCGATCGCAGGCAGCATTTCGGTTCTGGTCGGCGCTCGACCGGCGGCCGCTCGGGCCATCTCTTCTTCCACTTTCCGTCCAGCGGCGTCAGCGCACGATCCTCGCGATGCGCGCCCTGGACGGGTGGTTGGCGGGAAATAGCTATCGCGACATCGCAACCGGCTTGTTCGGGCGACAGCGCCTTCCCGAGCGAGGCTGGAAGACACATGATTTGCGTAACCGTACGATACGCCTCGTTCAAACGGGGATGTCGATGATGCGCGGCGGCTATCGCGCGCTACTACGTCGAGCAAAGCGAAACCGGTAACTCATCCCTCGAACTATCCTATCCGCGACCGGGTATCGAAAATCGCTACCCCTATCTTCGGCATCCCTCTACGCAGGTCCACTCCGCGATTATGACCGTCGACACGCGCTGCAAGTCGGGAGCGCGCCAGATGATCACGGAGCCCTTCAAATGTCCGATCCGAATGCCGGCTTGCCGCCGCGATACCTGCGCACGCCCGAGGCCGCGCGACTCCTTGGCCTGTCCGGCCGCACACTCGAAAAGCATCGCACCTTTGGCACGGGCCCAACCTATCGCAAGCTCGGTGGGCGCGTCGTTTATGCGCTCGATGACCTGAAGGACTGGGTTGATCGCGGCGCCAAGACGTCGACCAGCGATCCCGGCGCTGGTGGTGTGTTGCCCGCCAAGCGGCACGCGCCCATTCCCTATGCGGGCAAAGAGCGGCGCTGACCATGTCCGACAGCAAAACCTCTACGCACCCGGCGCTCCGAGCGCGATCCGCTCGATCTATCCCGTGCTCTTCCCGGCGATCTTGCACCACGCGATGCTCAAGACTTGACGGCTTATCCTTTCTTTTTGCTGGCGAAGTCCAAGCGGATCGTGCCGATCAACTTCCATGTGGGAACAGTCTCGATTCGTGTCGAAGCGGTGGCGCAACACGGCATGGCGACGATTGGGGATGCGGACGTCCTGATTTGGGCCGCCTCGCAGATTGTCGAAGCGCGCGACGTCGGCCTGAAGACCTCCAGGCTGATGGCCACGCCGTACGAGATCCTAACTTTCGTCGGCCGTGGCACCAACGTGCGCGATTGCGACTGCCTCAAGGCTGCGCTCGACCGGCAGTCGACCAAGGTGGTGGTAACGTCAATCCGCCAGCCGACGGAACGCCGGCGGTATTGCTTCGCCTGGATCAATGAATGGAAGGAAACGGCCGACATGCACGGCGATCCCCGCGGGCTGGAGCTCATTCTGCCCGATTGGTTCTACACCGGTGTCTTGAATGAAGCCTGCGCGCTTACCATCGACCGCGCGCACTTCGATCTCACGGGCGGGTTGGAGCGGTGGCATTGTTATCGCCTCGTGCGCAAGCAGGATGGCCGCCAGGAAGGCGGCTGGAGCTTCGATATCGTGCATCTCCACGCGAAGTCTAGCAGCTTGTCACCGCTCAAATACTTTGCTTACGACCTGCGCCAGATCGCCCGTCGTCAAACGCTGCGGGATTACCAACTCGTCACCACATGGGATCCAAGCGGCAGCGAACGATTGAACTTTGCGCCCGCTCTCGTTGATCCCTTTGTAGGACGCTCCCGTAAGCGCGACGGCCGTAAGGGGGATAAGTTGTGAATCAACTCGTGTTATCGGGGACCAAGACTCTCGTGCCATCGGGGACCGGATCCTCGTACTATCAAATCCGGTCGACATCTTGCTGTGCAAGGACTTCCCGCTCTCTTAACTTTCCTAGCTTAGAATCCTTCGGACTCTTTCTAACGGAAGCGAACGCGTCGTGCGTTGGTTCACAAGGTCTCGCGAACTGGTACCGGGCCTTGCGAAACTGCTCCTCGACTGGCGAACTCGAACTACTCGCCTGGAGCCGGATCCCGTGCCGATCCGCCTCTCGCCACTGCCACCTTCCACGCGCAGTCAGACGGTTAGCAGGAGAGAAGACACCGGGCTTTCCGACGCTAGTGCGGTTCATCCAGGAATCGAATGGATCTGCAATTGGCCGGTCCGACCGCATTACTTCTCGGCGACACGGAGCTGCAACATGAACGACTTCACGACCGTCGAGCTTATGTGGGTCGAAAAGCGTATCGAGAACCGGATCCGGTTCGGCCATCCGGTATGCGAACAGATCATTGACCGTCATCGCCGCCTCCTCTCGTTCGCGCCCGGCAGCATGTTCGCGTTCGTCCGTTGGACCTCCAATGACTTCGGCACGGTATTGTCCCGCGTCGATATCTTGCGCGCGGCGGAGCAAGGTCGGCGCCACTCGACCGTCCCTTGGATCAGTCCCGGTGGCGAGAGCCTGCTGCGACTATCTGGCTGGCCGAAGGTCGCGCGCGTCCTGCAGCTCGTTGACGCCGTCGAGGCGCTCGGCATCGATCCGGCTGAGGCCGCTCCCGACTATTGGCATCACGTGCACAACCGCCTGTCGGTCAACGAAACGCCAAGAGCCTACACGCGCGCCCGTCACCAGGCTTGGCTGCACCGCCGGAGGGTAGCGTCATGACGAACCGGACGTGTACCATCGTTCTCACTCTTGGAGCCCTGGCTCTTGTGCTCTCCACGATCAATGAGGCCCCTCCATCCTACATCTGGAACGTCTCAGAGAGCGTTCCGGTCGGCCTGTATCATTTGCGACCACTGAAGCAACTGACCGTCACCGAGCTTGTGGCAATACGACCGCCGGAACCGCTTGCGAGTTTTCTCGACTTGAACGGTTACCTGCCGATCGGCGTGCCCATGCTCAAGCGAATCCTCGCATTGCCCGGGCAAACCGTCTGTAGGAGCGGACTCACGATCACGGTCGATAGCATTGAGTTAGGGCAGGCCCGCGAGCGCGATAGCCGCGGCCGGCCATTGCCAAGCTGGCAGGGATGTCGCGTGATCGACGCCGGCGAAATCTTCGTCATGAATTGGCAGTCGGCGGACTCTCTCGATGGTCGGTACTTCGGGTTCATTTCGGCATCCACTGTCATCGGACAAGCGCTTCCTGTGTGGACCAGAGAAGAGTGAGCATGTCGAGACGTTTCGTCCGATTGCGACCTATCAGCGCGTCCTCTCGCGGCACCAGTCCGCCATCCCGGCCAACTCTTTGGAGCCCATTGTGGGGAGCCGCGCTTCGGAGTGACGGCGAGTTCGACCGCTTTGGATCCGCAGGGTTCTTGCGACCTATAACGCGGGGCCTAGTCGATGCGAGTAGCTCTTGGCAGCAGGCCGCCGGCTCCCCGACGAGACATTGGCCTATGTTCAAACGATCGAAGCCGAGATCGGTATCAAGCGACAAAGACCCTGACTTCGTCGGGTGGAAGCTCTCCTTCTCGATTGCAAAATGTCGCCGCCGTACAGTCTCCGACGAGGTCTTCCGTCGGAAGGGACTCAGCAGCGTTCGCTTACCAAATCGGTCGGTCCAGCGATCTACCCAACCTCGGCACGTCTGCGTTGATGCCTCACGCAACAGGTCTGTTTGTGCGGTCTTCACATTCGGGATCATCACGATGACCGCAATCACACTCTGTCGGATGCTTTCGTGCGTTTTCGTATGCTCGGAAGTCGGAGGAAGGGAGCAGGGGATAGACGACCGGGGATGGCTCTTCAAATCGGGCTTCGAGAAACCGGTGCACGCCGATAGCCGCCGTGTGGCCGAATCTGGAGCCTGGTGCAACGATTAAAAGGTCGTTGCCACAAGGGAGAGCTCCGATGAAACTCTATGTTGGATTGGACGTCGGTCTTGAAGAAACCAGCCTTTGCATCGTTGACAGCGAGGGTCTCACGGTCCGCGAAGTCAAGGTCAGCACCGAGCCAGAGGCGATCCGCTCCGCTGTAGAGAACTACGCGGATCGCCTCGATAGAGTGGGAGTCGAGGCGTCATCGCTGGGCATCTGGCTGTATCGCGAATTGCATCCAGCGGGGCTCCCGATCGTTGTCGTCGAAGCGCGTCATATGCGCGTTTCGCTCTCGACGATGCGCAACAAAACAGATCGCAACGATGCGCGCGGCATCGCGCAGATGATGCGACTGGGCTGGTACCACGCCGTCCATGTCAAGAATATCGACATGCAGAAGATGCGTACGCTGCTGACCAGCCGGAAGCTGCTCAAGCGCAAACTGATCGACCTCGAAAACCACATTCGTGGTGCGCTGCGGGCCTATGGGCTGCTCGTAGGAGCCGTCGCTCGAGGTGCCTACGAAGCACGCGTCCGCGGGCTGCTCGAGCGCAGCGATCCGATCTTCGTGATGACCATCGAGGCCATGCTGGACGTGCGCCGCGCCATCCTCGAGGGTTACGATCGGCTGCATCGTGTGCTGCTGCAGGTGGTCCAGCATGATGCTGTCTGTCGGCGTCTGATGACGGTTCCCGGCGTCGGTCCCGTTGCGGCCCTGTCATTCAAGGTTGGTGTTGATGACCCTCATTGCTTTGCGCGATCACGAACGGTCGGCGCCCATTTTGGCCTGACGCCGAAACGGCACCAGTCCGGCACGTCCATCGACTTCGAAGGGCGCATCAGCAAACAGGGCGACGTAGCAGTGCGCGAGGCGCTTTCCGAGGCGGCCGCAAGCCTGCTGCTGCGGGTCAGGAAATGGTCGGCACTGCGGGCTTGGGGTCTGCGGATCGCCAAACGGTCGAGCATGCTGTGCGCGATCACCGCGGTCGCGCGGAAGCTCGCAAGCATTCTGCACCGGATGTGGGTCAGCGAGACCGATTTCCATGTTGGTTTTGGCGCCAAAGTCACGCAGCGGCTGCGGTTGAAACCTGCACGGTAGCCGCGGTGCATATGATGACGGATTAGCGCTGGGTTTGCGCCCAGCATGTTGGGGAGGAGCGAAGTTAGAGATCCGCGCGCGCGGTGAGCGTCCCCTGGCGGGGCCGCGAAACGGGGAATGTCCGCTATCTCTTGCCTGCTGCCGCCCTTCGGGGAAGAGAACGCCGGACTGCTTGGACAGCCCTGTTTACGAACCTGATGAAGAGCATGCGACGGCCGAAGTGCTGAACGCGAAGGAACGCATGGACCCCGCCTGGTGAATGCCGATCGCAAACGCGGTTGTGGTGACGTTTGTGTGTTGTCGATGCAGGGAGTCGGTGATGGCTGAAGTTCGAAGAGTCGAAGAAAAGCGTAGGAATGAGTTGACTTTGCCCGCCCGATTAGGAAGGCAAGGGAAAAGGCCAGCCGTCGGTCCGGCCTATGTGGTTGGTTGAGGGGCGATTTTTGCCATGCGGGCGATGCCCCCTGCCATCGCTTTCGCGATTTCTCAAGTGCAATCAATGTCTCGCACGCCATACGCCTGCGCCAGAACAAGGTTTTCCACTGTGACGTCACGCGACGACGACCTGCGGATCCGCCCCGGTCGCATCGACCACGGCAACCGTGGGGCCAAGCGCCCGAAGAGCTTCGTCGGGGAGGTGATGCGGTCCGCAAAGAGGGCGGGGCATGTCGGCAACAGTTTTCGGTCAAGCCAGGCTCACAGTCGGTCCCACTTCGGGCGCGGCCGCCGCGCGGCAGTCTCGATCCGCCTGCGCTCTAATGCCCGGCGGGTGGTGACAAAAGCACGCGTCGTGCGTCACAAGGGCTCGCGCTTTCGATCGGCGACCCTGCCCAAGCACCTGGCCTATCTCAAGCGCGATGGCGTAACGCGTGACGGCGAAGACGCGCGCATGTTTGACAAGACCTCTGATGCGGCGGACGAGCGCGCCTTCGCCGCGCGTTGCGAAGAGGATCGTCATCACTTCCGCTTCATCGTCTCGCCCGAGGATGGCGCCGCGCTGGGAGACCTCAAGACGTTCACGGGTGAGCTGATGCGTGACGTCGAGAAGGATCTGGGAACCAGACTCGACTGGGTCGCGGTAGATCACTGGAATACGGACAACGCGCATGTCCACATCCTCATCCGCGGGCGTGCCGACGACGGTCAGGACCTCGTGATCAGCCGCGAGTATATTAGCCGCGGCTTGCGTGATCGGGCGGCCGACCGAGTTACCCTCGAGTTGGGGCCGCGAAGCGAGCATGAGATTCGCGCAAGCCTCGAGCGGGAGGTCGATGCGGAGCGCTGGACCAGCCTCGACCGTGCGCTGCGGGACATTTCCGACGCGAATGGGGGCGTGGTAGATCTCAGGCCAGGCCCGGATATCCAAGATACCGACCCGCGCAGTCTGCTGCTCGGCAGGGCCGCCAAGCTGGAACGCCTTGGTTTGGCTGAGCCAGCAAGCCCCGCCTGTTGGACCCTGAAACCTGGCCTTGACGAGGCGCTTCGCCAGATCGGCATGCGCGGCGACATCATCAAGACGATGCACCAGGCCCTCTGTGGGGCCGGTCGCGAGCCGGATATCAGCACCTTTGCTCTGCACAGCGAAGAACCGACCGATCCCGTTTTGGGGCGCCTCGTTCAACGTGGTCTCGACGATGAGCTCAAAGGATCCGCCTACGCGATCATCGCCGGTATCGATGGTCGCACGCACCACCTGCGCTTTGCAGACATTGAGATGACTGGCGATGCGCCGGCTGGCGCCATCGTCGAGGCACGCGCATACGATGACACGAACGGGCGCCGGCGCGTGTCGCTGGCCGTCCGATCGGACCTGTCCATTGAGCAACAGGTAGTGGCAAAAGGCAGTACATGGCTCGACCGTCAGCTCCTCGCCAAGGATCTGCCGCTCAGCCACGGCGGCTTCGGAGCCGAGGTGCGGGAAGCGATGGAGGCTCGCGTCGACTACCTCATCGAGCAGGGCCAGGGCCGCCGGCAGGGGCAGCGCGTGCTATTCGCGCGCGACTTGCTTGCGACGTTGCGGCGGCGCGAGCTGCAGGAGGCGATCACCAAGCTTGCGGCTGGAACGGGGCTTGACCACCGCTTGACTGCTGAGGGCGATCCTGTCTCCGGCATCTACAGGCAACGGGTGACCCTTGCCTCGGGCCGCTTTGCCATGATCGATGATGGTCTCGGTTTCCAACTCGTACCATGGCGACCAGCCTTGGAGCAGCATCTCGGAAAGCAGGTCACAGGCATCATGATGCCAGGCGGCAGGGTCGACTGGGATTTTGGTCGCAAGCGCGGACTGGGCCTCTAGCGGTATCGGCCGGATCCTGACCTGTCCGATTTCTGCGCGGGGACCGCACGACACACCCTTGGGGGCGTCTTATCCTTGATGTCGCGCGGGTAGCCCTGCTGCATCTCGGCCATGTCAACAACCAAAGTGCTTTGGGGCCAGATCACGCTCGTCCTTGCCATCGTGCTCATCACCACGTGGGCAGCGACCCAATGGGTTGCCTGGAGGCTGGGATTCCAGCCGCGACTCGGAGCACCCTGGTTTGAGCTCGGAATGCCCATCTACCTTCCCCCCGCCTTCTTCTGGTGGTGGTACGCATACGATGCATATGCCCCCAAGATCTTCGTCGAGGGGGCCTGCATCGCGGCGTCCGGCGGGGTGATCTCGATCATCGTCGCCTTCGGAATGTCGATCTGGCGAGCGCAGGAGGCGCAGACCGCGGCCACCTATGGCTCCGCCCGATGGGCACTGCAGAATGAAATTCGTAGCGCGCAGCTCTTGGGCCCGGACGGTGTCGTGCTGGGCTGCTTTGATCGCTACTACCTTCGACATGACGGCCCCGAGCACGTGCTCTGCTTCGCACCCACGCGATCGGGTAAGGGCGTTGGTCTCGTCGTGCCGACGCTCCTGACATGGCCCGGCAGTTGTATCGTCCACGACATCAAGGGCGAGAACTGGCATCTAACCTCTGGTTTCCGCGCCCGCCATGGAAAGGTCGTGCTGTTCGATCCGACCAACCGAAACTCGGCAGCCTATAACCCTCTCCTGGAGGTTCGTCGCGGCGAGTGGGAAGTTCGGGACGTCCAGAACATTGCCGACGTGTTGGTCGATCCGGAAGGTGCCTTGGAACGGCGCAACCATTGGGAGAAGACCAGTCATTCCCTGCTGGTCGGCGCGATCCTGCATGTCCTTTATGCCGAACAAGACAAGACCTTAGCGGGTGTCGCAAAATTCCTGTCGGATCCCAAGCGTCCGATCGAGGCGACCTTGCGTGCGATGATGTCGACGGCACATCTGGCCGATACCGGCGTTCACCCGGTGATCGCCTCTGCGGCGCGAGAGCTTCTGAACAAGAGCGACAACGAACGCTCTGGCGTGCTTTCAACTGCGATGTCGTTCCTTGGGCTCTACCGTGATCCAGTCGTGGCACAGGTCACGCGCCGCAGCGACTGGCGGATCCGTGACCTGGTGGAGGCAGACCAGGCGACAACCCTCTACCTCGTCGTACCGCCGTCCGACATTAGCCGGACCAAGCCGCTCGTACGGTTGATTCTCAACCAGATCGGCCGCCGCTTGACGGAGGATTTGAAGGCCAAGGGACGTCGGCATCGCGTGCTGCTGATGCTCGACGAGTTTCCGGCGCTGGGCAGGCTGGACTTCTTCGAGTCGGCGCTAGCGTTCATGGCTGGCTACGAGCTCAAGAGTTTCTTGATCGCCCAGTCCCTGAATCAGATCGAGAAGGCCTATGGCCCGAACAATTCGATTCTGGACAACTGCCATGTCCGTGTGTCCTTCGCCAGCAACGACGAACGTACCGCTCGGCGCGTGTCGGAAGCGCTGGGAACCGCGACGGAATTGCGCGCCATGAAGAACTATGCTGGCCATAGGTTAAGCCCGTGGCTCGGTCACCTCATGGTGTCGCGGCAGGAGACCGCACGTCCGCTTCTGACGCCCGGCGAGGTGATGCAATTACCACCGGACGATGAACTGGTTCTGGTTTCAGGGTGCCCGCCGATCCGTGCGAAAAAGGTGCGCTATTACGAAGACTCGCGGTTTCGTGAGCGCGTGCTTCCGCCGGCAACGTCAAGCGGGGTGGAGAGCCGTGTTTCGCTTGCGGAAGATGATTGGAGCAAATTGCCCCTGCCGGTCACCCCGCTCAACACGCAGAAACCGAAGGTTCAAGAACAGCAAAGTGGATCCATCGACGATCCGGCCAATGGTGGCATTAGGCGAGAGCCGGAGCTTCCCGTGCATGAAGATGTGGCACCACATGCGCCTCCCGCGAAAACCGAGTTCGAATTCGGCGACGAAGATTCTGATGATATCCAACGAGTACGCGAACTGCGCGGCGTGGCGGCGAGCGTAGCCCGCCAGGCCGCGATGGATCCCGATGACGGCCTTGATCTCTGAGGAGAGGCGATGCGGACCAAGCATACATTTCGCCTGCCACCAGATCTTGCCAGCCAGTTGGCGGACTATGCCAATCGGAAGCGGGTGCCGCAGGCCCTCGTCGTCGAATCGGCTCTGTCCTCATTCCTGTCCCCGGATGGCTCCGAGCGCATGGAAGCGGCCCTCGGCCGGCGGTTGGACCGGCTGACGCGCCAGGTCGAGCGCCTCGAGCGTCACGTGACGATTTCGAATGAAGCGCTGGCGTTGTTCGTTCGCTTCTGGTTGACGGCGACGCCGCCCCTGCCGGATACCGCACAACCTGCTGCCCAGGCCAAGGGTCGTGAACGCTACGAGGGGTTCATCGAAGCCTTGGGCCGGCGGCTCGCCCGAGGCCAGAGCCTCGCGCAGGAAATCAGCTTGGACGTCGAGCCGCGTGTTCCGTCGGCTGACAAACCTAATCCCGCCTGATCGGCCCGCCATTTCTTTCTCATCCTACGCCAGACTACGACATCGGTGCCTGTGCGCTTGAAGCAATCGCAGGACTGTCCCTTCTGTCCTTCGCCGCCGTTGAAGACAGCTCATTCGTTTTGATCGCATCTCGCCTCGCTGATTGCGAGCGCGAGCTGCACCGATCGATCTAGTTGCACGGGGAGGGGAGATTATGACGGTCGAAGGCGAACGCGATGGACAGGTCAGCCTGAGTTTGGATCAAACTGAGGCGAACACCTCCCCAACCCCACCTCGAACCAGAAAGGTCAGCGTGCAGCTCTCTGAAACGATTTTCGAGAGCTTGGAAGCTGCAAGCGGCCGGGCGGGGGCTGGCAAGAGCATGGTCGTACAGGCAGCTCTCGAACGTTTCCTGAATCCGGCTCCGCCGATGGAAGAAATGGTGCACGAAGCCTTCCATCGGATCGGTGATCAGATTGAACGCCTGGAGAGCGAACTTGCGATCATTGCCGAGACGGTCGCGTTGCACGCCCGCTATCACGTCACGGTGACGCCGCCGATGCCGCCGTCGCAACAGCGCGACGCGTGTGTGCTGGGCTATCGGCGGTTCAAGGCCCTGGCCGGGCAGGTTGATCGGCGTGTGCGCTCGGGCCGGCCGCTGATGCGGGAGACGATCGCCGGTCTCAGCATCACAGAGCGCGACGCCTCCACGCCTGAGCGCGATGGGAAAATCGTGCCCGGTCGTTCGGAAGATCAGGCGAACATCCTCGCGGACGTCGCTCCAGTCGCGGAATCCGAACAGATTGCTGCCGTCCAGGAGGACGGCAGCAACCGCAACTTTCGAAATTTGCCAAACGCGTTCTGCTGACTCGATTGAGGCGGCGGGAAGGAGAGCAGGCCAGGCCCCGCTCGTCCCATTCGCCGCACCCACAATCCCCGAGACAAGTGCCGCGGGGCGACTTCCAAAATGGCGGCTGATCTTCAGCGTTTTTCTGCCGTTTGCGGCAGGCTACTACCTCTCCTATCTGTTTCGTACCATCAATACGCTGATTGCTGAACCTCTGTCGGCCGACCTGGGCTTGGACGCCGGCAGTCTCGGGCTTTTGACATCGGTATATTTCCTGATCTTTGGGGCTGCCCAGATTCCAATCGGAATCCTGTTGGACCGCTTTGGTCCGCGCCGGGTTCAGAGCGTCTTGTTGCTCGCCGCGGCCCTTGGTGCCACTCTGTTCGGTGCTTCGAACGGATTCATGTCGGTTCTCCTCGCGCGCGCAATGATTGGACTCGGCGTCGCGGCCGCGTTGATGGCTGGGCTGAAAGCGATCGTTCTCTGGTTTCCCAGAGAGCGGGTCGCGCTGATGAACGGCTATATGATCATGCTGGGCGCTTTGGGAGCGGTGACCGCAACCCAACCAGCCGAATGGTTGCTGAACTCGATGGGTTGGCGCGGAATATTCGAGGTTTTGGCGATCACAACGCTCGCAGCCGCCCTTCTGATCTTTCTAGCGGTCCCGGAGAGCAAGATTGCGCAGCAAGCGCGACCCGCCGGACTTCGGCTGGAAGCGATCTTCAGGGATCGCCGTTTCTGGCGAATTGCACCACTTTCGGCGAGCTGCGTTGGGTCGGCTTGGTCGTTGCAGGCATTGTGGGCCGCGCCCTGGCTCAGGGATGTCGAGGGACTGAACCGCGAAACCTTGGTGACCCAATTGTTCGTCATGGCTATTGGTCTATGCGGCGGCGCCTTGCTGCTGGGCACGATTGCCGACCGGTTGCGAAGACGTGGTATCGGTTCGGAGACGCTGCTCGCAGCGATGGCGTTACTGTTCGTGTTGGCTGAGCTCACACTGATCCTGCGTCTTCCGCTCCCGTCGATGCTGCCATGGTCAGTGGTTTCCGTTGTCGGCGCCGCCACTGTCCTCAGCTACGCGACGATCGCAGAATACTTTCCAACCGAGCTCGCGGCTCGCGCCAATGGAAGCTTGAACGTCTTGCATTTCGGGTGGACCTTCGCGGTCCAATGTGGAACTGGACTCATACTTGAACAATGGCCCGTTCAAGATGGGCACTATCCGCTGATTGCCTACCAAGTTGCCTTTGGGTTGAGCCTTGCCTTGCAGGTCGTGGCGCTGGCTTGGTCTAGCATTCCCTGGATTCGAGAATTGGGTGGGTGGATCGATAGTTCCCTCCTGCATCACCGCTCGCGAGACGGGGACTCGGTTGAAGCAATCATTCGGCCTGCCGATGTCTCGATCATGGAGGCACGTGACGGCGCGGAGTGGTAACGTTGATCGCTTCCATCGCTAATTGGCGCAACTCACATCTGCGAGTTCGAATCTCCTCCGGGGCACCAAACTCCCATCGTCCATAACAAAACTGCGAACCCTCGCTTCTCCAGATGCAGCCGCAGAGCGGACATCTCCGCTGAGCTGGCGTTTGTTGCAGTTGGTGGTGGCGTTGCGCATGGTCGAGCCGGGCCGTAATTCGGGGGCTCTTTTCTATCGTCGCTCTGGTGTCGTCGATTCGTCCCATTCGCTGATAGGCCGCCGCCAGCGGCATATATGTGCGACCGCTGGCTGACGGCTTCAGCAGCCAGGGCACAGCGCCTTCGGCGCGGCCCATCGGCAGATTGGCCCAGCCTGCGCCAATCATCCCATGCCTAGGCGCAAGACCTGCGGCGTGTCAAAGCGGTTCCGCTTGCTTGAAGGTCGCCAGCGCATCCTCGAAGCGATCCGTTCTAATTTGTGCAAGGCCGACATGATACAGCTCGATCCCGCTCCACGGATCGAAGCCCAAGACTCGCGCTGCCCCGGCAATATCCGAAATTTCGGCAATAGAAGCAGGCTGAAACGCAAATATCAGAAAAGCTTCAGAAAGTAACCGTCCCCCTTTCAGGACACCGACGCCCCATGGGTGGCTAACTGCCGACCATTGGCCGGCGACTCACATCTCCGCCGGCAAGATTCAATTGCAAAGGCGATGTCGACCGGCAGGAAGCCCGGCATCTCCGGGAGCGGATCAGGCGGTCTTACGGTGCGTATCATTTCAACCGGAACAGGTTTCGATCGGCGTTCGCCGGCTCCATTGACGCCAATTCAGCCGACCGGCCACCGGAGCCGGCTCGGCTGGATGGCCGGCGTCGCATCCGTCATCATTCTGGCGGTACCGGCACCTTCCTACGCCCAGTCGATCGGGCAAAACGGCGGCAACGGCGGTAACGCACCGAACCGGAGCACCCCGGGTGGCGGCGGGGCTGCGGGTCTTGCCGGCGACGGGACTTCAACGGGCGGCGGCGGTGGCAGCGGAGGGACCGGCGGGAACGGCAATGGCGGCAGCGGCGGCGGGTCCGACAACGGCGGCGGCGGTGGCAGCGCCTCCTCTCAAGGAGCGGGCGGCGGCGGCGGCGGCGCTGGCGGCGCCGGCACCACGGTCAGTGCCACCGGCACGACGACGATCAGCGTCGGAGCAACAGGCGGCACCGGCGGCAGCGGCGGCTCGGGCATGATCAACTTTTCCTTTCCGTCGTCCATTGGCGGCGGCGGTGGCGGCGGCGGCGGCGGCAGCGGAATCGTTGTGAACGGCGCCAACACCGGTGTCGCCCTCACCGTGAATGGTGGTGTCACCGTACAGGGCGGTGATGGCGGCGTCGGCGGTATCGGAGTTACCGGCGGCAGCTATACCGGCGCTGCCGGCGCCGGGGGCAACGGCGGCAACGGCATCACGGTGACCAACGCCAACGGGGCCGCAATCACCAACAACGGCACGATTTCGGCGGGGGGCGGCGGGCTGGGCGGCGACGCCGCCGGTTATTCCAACGTCGGAGCGAACGGGGCCACGGGCTATGGCATCGTCGGACAAAACCTGACGATCATCAATGCGGGAGCCATTTCCGGCAGTACCGCGATCTACTTTACGGGCGGCACTAACAGCCTTGAGCTGCGGGCCGGCTCCAGCATCAGCGGCAACGTCATCGGCAACGGCACCAGCGCGCTGGTGCTCGGCGGCACCACCGACAGTTCGTTCGATCTGTCGCAACTTGGCTCGCAGTATCAGAATTTCACGCAGTTCAACAAATCAGGATCCAGCACCTGGACCCTGTCGAACACCTCGAGTGCCACCACCCAGGCTTGGACGGTGACGTCGGGAACGCTGAACCTGACGGGCGCGACCGCAACCGCCACCACGATCAACAATTCCGGCACCATCGGAGTCGACGGCACCAGCACGCTGACGGCCACGACTGGCATCACCAACAACGGTGTCATCACGGTGGCGCAGGGCGGTACCGTCAATGACGATCTCGACAATGCCGGCACCGTCACCAACAGCGGCGCCTACAACGCCAGGGTCAATACCAACACCGGCACCATCACTAACACTTCCACGGGAGTGTGGACCGGCGACATCGCCAGCAACGGCGCTGGCGGCGCCATTCACAACAATAATGGCGGCGTCTGGATCGGAAATGCGATCAACGACAGCGGCTTGCTGAGCAACGCCGGCACCTGGACCGGCACGATTTTGAATGCCGGCACCTTCGTCAACCAGAGTACTGGCACGGTATCGGGCCTGTTCACCAACACCGCTGGCACGGCGTCCAACGCCGGTCAGCTCAACGGCGGCGCCACGGTGACTGGTGGCTCGGTCGTCAACAACAACCTGATTGCCGGTACCGTCGACATCTCCGGCACCGGCATCGTCGACAATAACGCGACCATCACCGGCGTAGTGAATAATGCAGCGACGTTCAACAACAACGCCGGCGGCACGGTATCCGGCCTGCTCGCCAATACCGCTGGCACGACGACCAACTATGGGCTGCTCAACGGCGGCGCCACGATGACCGGCGGCTCGGTCGTCAACAACAATCTGATTGCCGGTACCGTCGACATCTCCGGCACCGGCACCGTCGACAACAACGCGACCATCACTGGCGTAGTGAATAATGCAGCGACGTTCAACAACAACGCCGGCGGCACGGTATCCGGCCTGCTGACCAACACTGCGGGCACGACGACCAACGCCGGCCAGCTCAACGGCGGCGCCACGGTGACCGGCGGCTCGGTCGTCAACAACAACCTGATTGCCGGTACCGTCGACATCTCTGGCGCCGGCACCGTCGACAATAACGCGACCATCACTGGCGTAGTGAATAATGCGGCGACGTTCAACAACAACGCCGGCGGCACGGTATCCGGCCTGCTGACCAACACTGCGGGCACGACGACCAACGCCGG
>NZ_JBANBA010000010.1:57275-132835 GCF_059803475.1 Bradyrhizobium sp. UFLA05-89
GGCCAGCTCAACGGCGGCGCGACAGTGACCGGCGGCTCGGTCGTCAACAACAATCTGATTGCCGGAACGGTGGCGATTTCCGGCACCGGCACCGTCGACAACAACGCGACCATCACCAGCGTGGTCAATGCGGCGACGTTCAACAACAACGCCGGCGGCACGGTATCCGGCTTGCTCGCCAACACCGCTGGCACGACGACCAATGCTGGCCAGCTCAACGCTGGCGTGATCGTGAGCGGCGGCGTACTCACCAACAACAACCTGATTGCCGGTACCGTCGACATCTCCGGCACCGGCACGGTCGACAACAGCGCGACCATCACCGGCCTGGTCAACAATGCCGCGACATTCAGCAACAATACGAACGGCACGGTATCCGGCCTGGTCACCAACACCGCGGGCACGACGACCAATGCCGGCCAGCTCAACGGCGGCGCGACAGTGACCGCCGGCACACTCACCAACAACAATCTGATTGCCGGAACGGTGGCGATTTCCGGCACCGGCACCGTCAACAACAACGCGACCATCACCGGCGTGCTGAACAACGCCGCGACCTTCAACAACAATGCCAGCGGCACGGTATCCGGCCTGCTTACCAATACCGCCGGCGCGACTACCAATGCCGGCCAGCTCAACGGCGGCGCCACCGTGACCGGCGGCACGCTGACGACGTCAGGCACCATCAGGGGCGGTCTCACCAATAGTGCGACCGTCAACGCCAATGGCGGTGCCATCAATGGCGCGATCATCAACCTCGCCGGCGGCACATTCAATGTCGGCGGTACGGTGACCAGCGATTCGACGCTCGCCAATGCCAACGGCGCGACGTTTGCGATCGGCGCCACCGGCAGCTACACGTTGCAGGGATTGCTGACCAATAGCGGCGTCATCACCGTCGCCAATGGTGGGCAATTGATCGCGACCATCGGCGGCATCACCAACAGCGTCGGCGGATCGATCACGGTCGCCGCCGGTGGCAGCGTGACCGACGATCTCAACAATGCGGGCGTCGTGAGCAACAACGGCACCTATGCCGCCAACGTCGCCACCAATACCGGCGGCATCACCAACAATTCGATTTGGACCGGCAACGTCGTTTCCAACACCGGGACCATCACCAACAATCTGACCTGGACCGGCACGGTCAACAATGCCGGCACCTTCAACAACAGTGCCGGCGCAACGGTGTCGGGCCTCCTGACCAACAGCGGCACGACCAACAATGCGGGAACGCTGAGCGGAGGCCTCACCAATACCGCCGGGGTCACCAACAACACCGGCATGATCGATGGCCTGGTCACGATCACGGGTGGCGCGCTGACCGGCAGCGGCACCGTGGCCAACCTCTCGGTCGCCAGCGGTGGCACCTTCGCGCCCGGCACCGGTGTGGCGGGCACCTCGACCACGGTGAGCGGAAGCCTTGCGCTCGCTTCCGGGGCGATCTATCTGGTGCAGATCAATCCATCGACGGCCTCGTTCGCTAACGTGTCGGGCACGGCGGCGCTCGGCAATGCCAGCGTGAATGCGGTTTATGCCAATGGCAGCTATGTCGCGAAGCAGTACACCATCCTGACCGCCGCGGGCGGCGTTAGCGGCACGTTCAATTCGGTCGCGAATACCAACCTGCCGGCGAACTTCCACGCAACGCTGAGCTACGATTCGACCCATGCCTATCTCAATCTGCTGCTGAACTTCGCCATCCCGACTGGCCTCAACGGCAATGCGCAGAACGTCGGCACCGCGCTCACCAACTACTTCAACAGCACCGGCGGCATTCCGATGGTGTACAGCGCTCTGTCCGCAGGGGGCCTGACGCAAGCGTCCGGTCAATCCGCTACGGGCTCACAGCAGGCCACCTTCAACGCGATGACCCAGTTCATAGGCGTGATGACCGATCCCTTCATGGGCGAACGTGGCGATCCGGTTTCGTCCTCGAACGGCGCATCCCAATTCGCGGAAGACGCTTCCACGGTTTCAGGTAAGACCGGCGCGGAGCGCGAGGCCTACGCTGCGATCTATCAAAAGGCACCGGCGCCAGCCTTCGCGCAGCGCTGGAGCGTGTGGGCGGCAGGTTATGGCGGCGCGCAGGCCACCGATGGCAGCGTCACCGCCGGATCAAACACCGCCAGCAGCCGCATCTACGGTACCGCTGTTGGTGCCGACTATCGCATCTCGCCGTATACGCTTGCCGGTTTTGCGCTGGCCGGCGGCGGCACCAATTTTGTCGTCAATGGATTGGGCAGCGGACGTTCCGAGCTGTTCCAGGCCGGCGCCTATTTGCGCCACTCCGTCGGTGCGGCCTACGTCACCGCAGCGTTGGCCTATGGCTGGCAGGACATCACCACCGACCGTACCGTGACCGTGGCCGGCATCGATCGCCTGCATGCGGAGTTCAACGCCAACGCATTCTCGGGCCGTCTCGAAGGCGGCTATCGCGTCGTCGCGCCGTGGATGGGCGGCATCGGCCTGACGCCCTATGCCGCCGCACAGTTCACGACCTTCGGTCTGCCCGCCTATGCGGAAGGCATTCTCTCCGGCGCCAATACCTTTGCGCTCGCCTATGGCGCGAGGGACGTCACCGACAGCCGCAGCGAGCTCGGTTTGCGCGGCGACAAATCATTTGCGATCGGCGATGCGATCCTGACGCTGCGCGGTCGGGCCGCGTGGGCGCATGATTTCAATCCCGACCGCGCCGTCTCCGCGACCTTCCAGGCATTGCCCGGCGCAAGCTTCGTCGTGAATGGCGCGGCGCAAGCGTCCGACTCGGCGCTGACCACGGCGTCCGCCGAACTGAAGTGGACCAACGGCTGGTCAGCCACTGCGACCTTCGAAGGCGAGTTCTCCAACGTCACCCGAAGCTACGCCGGAAAAGGAATAGTGCGATATACATGGTAGCGGGTGGTCGAATTGCATCGCCGACCTGCGCATGAATAGCTCATGGGGCGCATAACGAGATTATACTGCAATCTCAATAATATATGAGTTCGTAATTTTGTTTTGGCCGGCGCGCCATTCTACGCCAGAGCACGCTGCAGCAGCCCAGCGGCGCCGATCGCGCCGTTGTCCAGGCAGCCCTGCAACCATCAGCCGGCGGTGCTGTGATCGGACGATCCGAGTACTGAGGTGCCTACAAAAATTCGCGTCCATTCGCTCGGAGTGACCCCAAGCACGCGCCGGAAGATCGTCGTCATGTGAGCGTGGCTTGAGAATCCGCAAGCTGCTGCAACCGCCGCGAGGCTTGGGCGGGTGCCGCGGCGTGAGGCCGCCTCGATCAACGAACGCGCTCGTGCAATCCTCCGCTCCACCAACGCGGCGTGCAGCGTCACGCCAGTCGCAGCCCGGAACGTGCGGGCGAGATAGCATTCCGAGAGGCCGGTATCGCTTGCAAGGTCCGCGAGGCGGATTTCTTCCGTGAGTCGAGCCTCAAAATGATCGAGAATTCGCTTCAGGCGTCGAGAAGTCAAACGACATTCGGCGGACCCTCTCTGAGTACCGGGATTGAGCACCGCTGAGACGCGTTCGGCAGCAACGGCTACAACGCTCTCCATCGCCAAAGATGGCGCTGCTGCACCAACCATCGTCATCCGCCGCAGGCTAGTCGCTAACGGGGTGAATCGGGGATCGGCCGCATTGGTGAACTGCCTTAGCCGGCAGGTCTCAATCCCTGATGCAAATCGAGCAAATACCTTCGGGGCAAAGCTTAGTACCAAGTACTCCCCGCCCTTGTCCGAGGCCGAAAAGACGTCGCAGCCTGCTGGCGTGAAGGCGAGCCGCCAAGGCTCCGCATCAAAGGGGCGCCGCCGCGCACCACCGAAGGCGTCGACGCCTCGCTGCCTCTCGAACGTGAACCCAATCACGTGACGATCGGACACGTAACTCACCTCGTAGGGCGACGCCGGCAGCACCGTCACCGCAAAGCCCGGGCCCTCACAGTGCAGGGTTGAGCGATGCAGAGCAGCCACCGTGCTTGGTTTCTGTTCCGACATTAGAACTTGCCGTAGCTCGAAGCGCTCACCGCCGCAACGACTGAAAGATTACTTTGCGACCCACACGCCATTACAGGTCAAGCACGTGAAAGCGGGCCGAAATCAACCGAGCTAACATTCTTATAGGTTTCCTCGGAGGTTTTCGATGGCTGTGTCCGACCCGCTCTTTGCTCTCGGTGAATTGGAAGCCGCGGCTCAACTCGTGCATCGTACGCTACCGCCCACCCCGCAATACGCTTGGCCGCTTCTCGCCAAGCGGACCGGTTGCGAGGTGTGGGTAAAGCACGAGAATCACACGCCGACTTCCGCTTTCAAGGTACGCGGCGGCATCGTCTACATGGACAATCTGAAGCGCTCATCGACAAAAGTGACAGGGGTCATTTCGGCCACGCGCGGCAATCATGGTCAATCTATCGCATTCTCAGCCTCTCGGGCAGGCATTTCGGCGACAATCTACGTGCCGCGGGGCAACTCAACAGACCAGAATGCCGCCATGCGCGCCTTTGGTGCCACCGTCGTCGAATTCGGCAGAGATTTTGACGAGGCGCTTGCAGAATGCAACCGGGTCGCGTGCGAGCAGAGCCTGCATTTTATCACACCGTTCAATCGAGATCAGGTCAAGGGGGTCGCAACGTACGCGCTCGAACTGTTTCGCGCCGTCGCTGACCTTGACACGGTCTATGTCCCGATTGGGATGGGCTCCGGTATCTGTGGGCTGATCACAGCTCGCGACTTGCTCGGCCTCAAGACTGAAATCGTCGGCGTCGTAGTGCGCAGCGCCCCGGCAATGGCCCTGTCGTTCGCGGCCGGGAAGCCGGTTTCGACGGGCTCGGCGCTAACCTTCGCCGACGGCGTGGCAACACGCGACCCGCGTCAGGAGGCGGTGGCCATCATCAAGCAGGGCGCAGCCCGAATCTTGCAGCTTGGCGAGGACGACATCGCCGATGCGGCACGTTCCTATTTCCAGGATACGCACAACGTTGCCGAAGGCGCGGGCGCCGCCCCGCTTGCCGGGCTCATGCAGGAGCGCGCCCGCATGGCCGGAAAGAAGGTCGCCGTGATTTTGTCCGGCGGCAATATCGATGCGTCGGTCTACCGGCGGATCTTAGCCGGTGAGACGCCAAAGGTCGGCTGAATGCGCCAGCATTGGCCTCCGCGGCAAGCCCGGCGGACACAGCGGGAAATCGTAAGCCGTCGCAGTGTTGGCAGTTGTAGCGCTCGGCCGGTCGCTGCTTCATAGCGCGACGGCGAAGCAATAGTGCGCATCTTCATCGGCCGTGGCGCGCCATTTACGCCAGAGCACGCTACAGCTGACGATAAGCGCCGATCCTGCGCGGGCCTTTCCGCCTCTACGCCGCCGACCTTCGCCCGCGCATTCGCGGTGGTGCGATCAGGGCTTCCGCAGGAATGTCCCACTCGCGATGCAGTTTCCAGGCCATTCGCATCGTGAGAGGACGCTTCCTGGTCAGAACGTCGGATGCGCGCTGGCGCGAGCCGAGCAGGCGGCCAAGATCGGCCTGGGTATAGCCGCTCGTCTCCATGCGGTAACGAATCGCGTCGATCGTGTCGGGTGGTTCGATCGGCCAGCGCTTGCGCTCGTAGTCCTCGATGATAAGTGCGAGGAGATCGAATCGGTCTGCTTCGGGCGTACCCGGCTTGGGTTCGTTTTCGAAGTACCGTTCGATCTCGCTGAGCGCCGCGTCATAGTCGGCTTCGGAGCGAATCGGACGGATCAATTTTTTCGCCATGATACGGTCTCCGGATCGATGCGGTCGTATTCTGAATGAGTGCCGATGAACTTCACGAGCACGCGGCCGAAGGCATATGACACGTGAACGATCAGCCGATATTTGTTCCCGCCGAGATCGAAGATGACTCGGTTGTCGCCCACGAAATCGACGGTGCTGCCGAACCGCCGCCTTATTTCGGCGGGGTCGGCCCAGTGCGCCTTGGCGGCAATCGCGAACCACGCCCGAATTGGGCCTTCGGCATGTGGGTGACGCGCCCAAAATTCTCTCAGAGTGCGAAGGGCGATCACCTGCATGGGTGAATCTGTATCATGTCACCAATTTGGTGACAACCCCCGACCTGCCATGATAATGGCCTACCTTGCTCCGAAATCGTTGAACCGAGACGAGCTTTGATCGTGCGGCCGGCGGAGGCAGCGAGCCATGGCGGGTACATCATAGCGCCACAGCGAAGCAGTAGTGCCCATCTTCATCGGCCGTGGCGCGCCATTTCCCGCCAGAGCACTCAACAGCATCCTCTGCCTAGCCGTTGGTACGCTAGAGTTCGCTTGAGGCAGGCCCAATTGCTCGTTTGACACCTGTGCAAATCTGGCTATAATCTGGCCAGAATGCCATTCGAGATCGTCCTCGCTCCCGAAGCTGTCGAAGACCTCAAGGCGCTGACGGCGAGTGTTCGGACGATCGTTCGGGCCGCGCTCGAAACACATCTGAGGCACGAGCCCGAAAAAACGAGCCGCAGCCGCATCAAGCGATTGCGAGGATTGCTCCGTCCACAGTTTCGATTGCGGGTAGACGAAGTTCGGGTGTTCTACGACGTGTCCCGCACGAGCGTAGAGGTCTTGGCGATAGTGCCCAAATCGGAGGCCGAGTCATGGCTCACACAATTCGGAAATCCGGAGTGAAGGAAGTTCCTTTGTCCGAGATCAAGGACGACCTGTCTCGCTTTCTTCGAGAAGCTGAAACGCAGGAGATCGTCATCACGCGCCATGGTAAGCCGGCCGGTGTACTGATCGGCTTCGAATCAGAGGAGGACTGGTTCGAGTACCGCCTCGAACACGACCCGCGCTTCCTGCGTCGTATCGAGCAGGCGCGAAACAGCCTGCGCGCGGGACGCGGGACCAGGCTCGAGGACATTGAAAGCGAGTAGTGACACGCGCATATCCCGTCGCAGTGCGCGCGCAAAGATAGGCAAGGTGTCGGATACGATGGCGTGGACTCGCGCACGGCATCGTAGTGCTACGGCGAACAATAGTGCCCAACTTCATCGGCCATAGCGCGCCACTTACAATTCTACGCCAGAGCTCGCTGGCGCCTGCAGAGGTGCGCTGGCGTTCTCTACGATGCTGCAGCTCTATTCGGTGCTCTCGTCGGGGACAGATGGGACGTGGAGCCGAAGGTCCATTCCGTCGTGGACGATGCGGACGATTTCGATCGTGCTGTTCGGGGCGTCCCGATAGGTCCAGGAAATGACGTCCGCGACGGCCAGGCCGGGCAACATAAAGCGTGCGAAGGCCTGCCATGATCTCGTCCCGGGCCCTGGAGCCCGCACATTGGGACCGTTGGCAAGCGCTTGAACAAGGGCGTCCCTATAGACGCGAACTTGTCGCGCGCCAGAATTCTCGGTGGTCCACTTGAGGATGTTGGCAAAGTCGACTTCCGCGGCAGGGCCGAGACGAACGCGCCATCTCTGCTGGGCCATGACGGCTCTATTCGGCAGTTCGGGAGATGACCTTCTCCGAGAGGCTCCTCGATATTTCCGAATTCCTTGAAATCCCCCCGGTCCAACGCCGCGACGCCGGCGCGGGCCGCTGCCCGCAGAGCTTTCAGCTTGCTTGTATCCTCCGCCTCGCGTTGTTCCACCAGCCCCAACCCATCGCGCAGCACTTCGCTGGCGTTCTGGTAGCGGCTAGACTTGACGGGGCCTCAAGGAGTTCCTCCTGACGCTCAGTCAGCACGACATTTCTGGTGGGCAACGGCATCCCCCCGGGATATTCGAAAGCGAGGCCCGTATGGCATATTATGCATACGCATCGCCTCAACCCGAATGTTGGCGCGTACCCTTGGCAACCGCTGAAGCGTTCATCGCGGTGGGATTGCCGACAAGCGATCGGGTTCGGCCTTGGCGCTGAATGCGAGCGTGACTGGCGAGCAGCTGTTTCGTGTCGCGCTGCTGCCGATGCTGCTCGCGCCGATCGCAGTCGCGCTGTTGGCGCGCATGATCTTCAAGCCCACCATGGGCCGTCCAACCAGTTCCTTGTCCCGCGGGCGCTCTGAAAATTATGGTGCAATTTCAATGACGAGTTCGCGATTTTATTCTCACCAAGGCCGCTAACTGGAGTGTCGAGCTGTTTGGCTGAGGCGCAAGTTCAGGCTCGCTCTCAGGCATCTTGCCCAAACTTTCTTTCTCTGCGCCAGGCTACGAACGCGGTCAGCCGCTCGTTGTGCCGATCGTGCTGTTGCTCTTTCTAATGATCCCCATCTGAGGGCGGCGTTCGATTTGTCCTCAGTCATTGGGGGACGACGTGCCAATCCATTCTCTTCGGCCGGAGGCAATCTCGCGTGGGGTGCGAATGCTGCGCACCGCACTTGGTCCCGCCATCGCACGCTTTCTGGAAGATCCGTCGATCGTTGAAGTGATGCTCAACCCCGATGGCCGGTTGTGGATCGACCGGCTATCTCACGGTCTGATGGAGAGCGGCGAAACACTGTCCGCTTCCGACGGAGAACGCATCGTCCGGTTGGTTGCCCATCACGTGGGGCAGGAAGTTCACGCCGGGGCGCCGCGCGTCTCCGCCGAATTGCCCGAAACCGGTGAACGGTTCGAGGGCCTGTTGCCGCCGGTTGTCACCGCCCCCGCATTCGCGATCCGCAAGCCAGCGGTGGCCGTGTTCTCGCTCGGTGACTACGTTGCCGCTGGGATTATCACATCGGATCAGGCCGACGCGCTACGCACGGCCGTCACCAGTCGCGAGAATATATTGGTCGCCGGCGGCACCTCGACCGGCAAGACGACGCTGACAAATGCGCTGCTTGCAGAAGTCGCCAAGACCGCCGATCGCGTCGTACTCATCGAAGATACGCGAGAGCTTCAATGCAAGGCACCGAACCTGGTGGCCCTGCGTACACGGGATGGTGTGATCTCGCTCTCCGATCTCGTCCGCTCGTCGCTACGGCTGCGGCCTGACCGTATTCCGATCGGGGAGGTCCGGGGTGCGGAAGCGCTCGACCTGCTGAAAGCTTGGGGTACCGGGCATCCTGGAGGAATCGGCACCATCCATGCCGGCACTGCTCTCGGTGCGCTGCGCCGGCTCGAGCAGCTCATCCAGGAAGCTGTCGTCACGGTGCCGCGGGCGCTCATCGCCGAAACCATCAACGTCATCGCCGTGCTCGTCGGCCGTGGGGCCGATCGCAGGCTTGCAGAACTGGCCCGCGTAACCGAGCTCGGACCCTCCGGCGACTACAGCCTTTCACCAATGGGAGATCAGCCATGAGTTATCATTCGTTTCGCGGAAGGATCATCCTTTCGATTGAGGCATTCACCTGGTACTGCCTGATGGCCGTTCCCGCGTGGGCCGCGGGCTCCAACATGCCGTGGGAGCAACCGCTCAACCAGATTCTGCAATCGGTCGAGGGTCCCGTCGCCAAGATCATCGCCGTCATCATCATCATTGTGACCGGGCTGTCGCTGGCATTCGGCGACACGTCGGGCGGTTTCCGACGTTTGGTCCAGATCGTGTTCGGCCTGTCGATCGCCTTTGCCGCCTCGAGCTTCTTCCTGTCGTTCTTCTCATTCGGCGGCGGCGTGGTGATCTGATGGATGGGCACGTCACAGGATTTATCGCGCCCGTGCACCGGGCTCTGACCGAGCCGATCCTGATGGGCGGCGCACCGCGATCAGTCGCCATCGTCAATAGCACCTTGGCCGCAGCGCTTGGCCTCGGCCTGCGCCTTTGGCTGGCAGGTCTTCTCCTCTGGTTCGTCGGCCACATGGTCGCCGTCTGGGCCACCAAGCGTGATCCCGCCTTCGTCGAGGTCGTGCGCCGGCACGTCCGTATTCCCGGTCATCTCAGCCTCTGAGTCCTCCCATGATGAATCTTGCCGAATACCGACGTTCAACGACGCGCCTAGCTGACTTTCTTCCCTGGGCGGCGCTCGTCGATGAGGGGATTGTTCTGAACAAGGACGGTTCGTTCCAGCGGACCGCAAAATTTCGGGGACCGGATCTCGACAGCGCTGTGCCGGCCGAACTCGTCGCGGTCGCCGGTCGTCTGAACAACGCGCTCCGCCGCCTTGGGTCTGGATGGGCCGTCTTTGTCGAGGCACAGCGGCATTCCGCGGGTGCCTATCCGCAGAGCACGTTTCCCGACGTCGCCTCTGCCCTGGTCGACGCAGAGCGGCGAGCCCAGTTCGAGGAAGCTGGCGCCCACTATGACTCGAGCTACTACCTGACGTTCCTCTACCTGCCGCCCGAGGAAGGCGCGGCGATGGCAGAGCGGCTCCTCTATGAGAATAGCAGCCGCACCGTCGGCGCCGACGCGCGCGAGGTCCTGAGCGGGTTTGTCGACCGGACCAACCGCGTACTCCAGCTCATTGAAGGATTTATGCCGGAATGTGCCTGGCTCGATGATGAGGCAACGCTGACCTATCTGCATTCCACCGTTTCGAACAAGCGGCATCGGGTCCGTGTGCCAGAGATTCCCATGTATCTCGATGCGTTGCTCGCCGATCAACCCCTGACCGGCGGCCTTGAGCCGATGCTGGGCGAAGCCCACGTGCGCGTTCTGACCGTCGTGGGATTCCCGACCGCGACCACACCGGGGATCCTCGACGACCTCAACCGTCTCGCCTTCGCGTATCGTTGGTCGACCCGGGCGATCATGCTCGACAAGACGGATGCGACAAAACTCCTCACCAAAATTCGTCGCCAATGGTTCGCCAAGCGGAAGTCGATTGGCGCGATTCTCAAGGAGGTGATGACCAACGAGGCTTCCGCGCTTCTCGACACAGATGCGCATAATAAGGCGATCGATGCTGACGCCGCGCTCCAGGAACTGGGAACGGACCAGATCGGTGAGGCCTTTGTCACCGCGACGGTCACCGTCTGGGACAGGGATGCCCGCGCCGCCGACGAAAAGCTGCGCCTCGTCGAGAAGGTGATCCAGGGGCGTGATTTCACCTGCATGATTGAGACGGTGAATGCGGTCGAGGCATGGCTCGGCAGCTTGCCGGGGCACGTCTATGCCAACGTCCGTCAGCCCCCGGTCTCGACCCTGAACCTTGCGCATATGATTCCGCTCTCAGCTGTATGGGCGGGGGAGGCGAGGGACCATCACTTCAAAGCGCCGGCTCTGTTCTTCGGCAAGACGGAGGGATCGACCCCGTTTCGATTCTCTCTCCACGTCGGCGATGTCGGGCACACCCTGGTCGTCGGCCCGACGGGCGCCGGCAAGTCGGTGCTACTGGCGCTGATGGCGCTGCAGTTTCAGCGCTATCCGAGTTCCCAGATCTTCGCTTTCGATTTCGGTGGATCGATCCGGGCGGCCGCCATCGCCATGGGTGGCGACTGGCATGATCTTGGCGGCTCCGTTGCCGGAGAGGTCTCCCAGTTTGTCTCCCTCCAGCCGCTCGCGAGAATTGACGACGTCGCTGAGCGCGGCTGGGCTGCCGAATGGATCACCTCGATCCTGACCCGCGAACGGATCGAGGTCACACCCGAGGTCAAGGACCATGTCTGGTCGGCCCTGACGTCGCTGGCTTCAGCGCCGCTTCCGGAACGAACCCTCACCGGTCTTTCCGTCCTCTTGCAGTCGAATCCATTGAAGCGGGCGCTCCAGCCCTATTGCCTGGGCGGTCCCTATGACCGGTTGCTCGATGCCGAAAGTGAGCGATTGGGCGAATCCTCGGTCCAGGTCTTCGAAACCGACGGATTGATCGGTACGGGAGTAGCGCCCGCCGTTCTGTCATACCTGTTTCATCGGATCGAGGATCGTTTCGATGGCCGGCCGACCCTGCTCATCATCGATGAGGGCTGGCTTGCACTCGACGACGCCGACTTTGCCGGCAAACTTCGCGAGTGGCTGAAGACACTGCGCAAGAAGAATGCTTCCGTCATTTTCGCAACTCAATCGCTGGCCGACATCGACGGCTCGGCCATCGCACCTGCCATCATCGAGAGTTGTCCGACCCGGATCCTGCTCCCCAACGATCGCGCCATCGAACCACAGATCACGGCGATCTATCGCCGCTTTGGGCTGAACGACCGTCAGATCGAGATTCTCGCCCGTGCGATACCGAAGCGGGACTACTACTGCCAGTCGCGTCGCGGCAACCGTCTGTTTGAACTTGGCCTTGGTGAGGTCGCCTTGGCGTTTGCGGCCGCCTCCTCGAAAGCCGACCAGGCGCTGATCGAGAAGGTGCTGGTCGAAGAGAGCGGCGAGAATTTTGTCTCTGGCTGGCTTAGAGCCCGAGACATCGGATGGGCCTGCGATCTCATTCCACATCTCGCCAACCTGGAGGCCTCCTCATGAGTTTCCTCCGTCGTGCTGCAGCGGCGGGCGCCATCGCTGTCGTTCTTGCCGGAAGCCCCAAGCCGACGTCGGCGCAATGGATCGTGTTCGATCCCAACAACTACGCGCAGAACGTGCTGACTGCCGCGCGTAGCCTGCAGCAGATCAACAACCAGATCACGTCACTGCAAAATCAGGCGCAGATGCTGATCAACCAGGCAAAGAATCTGGCGACACTGCCGTTCTCCTCCCTGCTGCAGCTCGAGCAGTCGATCCTGCGGACGCAGCAATTGCTCGGGCAGGCTCAGCGCATTGCCTACGATATCCAGCAAATCGATCGGGCGTTCTCGACGACCTATGCGCCGACGTCGTCAAGTTCGTCGGACCAGGCCCTGGTGGCCAATGCACAGGCACGCTGGCAGAACGCGGTCGCGGGCTTGCAGGACGCGATGCGGGTGCAGGCCACCGTCGTCGGCAATCTCGACACCAACCGAACCCAGATGTCGGCGCTCGTGACAGCGAGCCAAGGTGCGACCGGCGCACTGCAGGCAAATCAGGCAGGTAACCAACTCCTCGGATTGCAGGCCCAGCAACTCGCCGATCTCACCGCCGTCGTTGCCGCACAGGGACGAGCTCAGAGCTTGGAGTCTGCGCAGCGCACCGTCGCACAGGATCAGGGGAGAGAGCAGCTCCGCCGCTTCCTTAACTCAGGCCAAAGCTATCAGCCCACAACCGTGCAGATGTTTCACCGATGATGACAGATAGGTTCAAGCGCATTCCGATCGGCGTAGCCGTGCTGCTCCTCGCCGTGGCGGTCGGTGCCTGCGCAATCCAGTTGCGCGGCGGCGCGGATCAGACCGCGGCTGCTGCATCGGCTACCCAAGAAATCGATCCTCTCGCCTCCAAGCTCGCGCAGTGCCGTACCGTCAACTACGAGCAGAAAGACCAGTTGCTCGAATGCCGCAAGGTGTGGGCCGAGAAACGGCGCCAATTTCTGAGCCAGAGGGAGGGTAATGCACGTCAAGGGGTTGATGGAGCGTCAGCTAATGGCCCGATTCCACCATCACCGAAGGATGAAAGCCGTTTGCCGTCTGGCTACCCCTCCATGCCGACATCCGGAGGAAATGAGCGATGAACAGCACCGGTGTCATCGACCAGTTCCTGGAAACCTTCACTCGCTACATCGATTCCGGATTTGGGCTGCTAGGCGGTGAGGTTGCCTATCTCGCGACCACGCTCGCGGCGATCGACATCGCACTGGCTGGGCTGTTCTGGTCCTGGGGCGGCGATGAGGACATCGTCGCTCGTCTCGTCAAGAAGACCCTGTTCGTCGGCGTCTTTGCTTATCTTATCGGCAACTGGAACAGCCTCGCGCGGATCGTGTTCGAAAGCTTTGCGGGCCTGGGCCTAAAGGCCTCCGGCACGAGCCTGTCGTCAGCGGAATTCTTGCGTCCCGGCCGGATTGCGCAGGTGGGTCTCGACGCTGGGAGGCCGATCCTGGAGTCCATTTCCAGCCTGATGGGCTACGTCAGCTTCTTCGAGAATTTCGTCCAGATCGCCGTTCTGTTGTTCGCCTGGATCGTGGTGCTGCTCGCTTTTTTCATCCTGGCGATCCAGCTCTTCGTCACCCTGATCGAGTTCAAGCTGACGACGCTCGCAGGCTTTGTGCTGATTCCCTTCGGTCTGTTTGGGAAGACGGCATTCGCTGCAGAGCGGGTACTCGGCAACGTGATTTCTTCCGGCGTCAAGGTTTTGGTGCTGGCCGTGATCGTCGGCATCGGCTCGACGCTTTTTGCGCAGTTCACGGCCGGATTCGGCGGCAACCAGCCGACCATTGAGAGTGCGATGGCGCTGGTGTTGGGGGCGCTCTCACTGCTTGGTCTCGGCATCTTCGGCCCCGGCATCGCCAACGGGATCGTTTCTGGGGGACCACAGCTCGGCGCAGGTAGCGCTGTCGGCACTGGCCTAGCGGCCGGTGGTGTGGTTGCGGCCGGAGCCGCGCTCGCAGCCGGTGGCGCAGCGCTGGCCGGAGGTGCCGTAGGGGGAGGCCGCGCCATCTCGGGCGCTACCTTGAGCGCCTTCCGTGCAGGAAGTTCGTCCAGCGCCACGGGCGCAACTACGTCGGCTTCAGCCAGCCCCCTACGCTCCGCTGCCGTCCATTCCGGTGGACCGAGCGGCAGCGCGGGTGGTGGCGAGTCCGCGTCGCCCGAAAGAGCGCCCGCGTGGGTTCGCCGTATGAAACGGACGCAAACGATCAGTCATGGAGCCTCAAGCGCCACGCGGGCGGTACGCGCTGGCGACCACGGCGGAGGTGGTGCGTCTGTCGATCTCTCACAGGGCGGGAGCTAGTGCCTGCGCTCAACCACCTGCCGTTCCCAATCATCTCCTGAGGTAAAGTATGTTCAAACGATCAGCCGTCCACTATTGCCGCACGCCTGCTCCGGTCACCCCCTATCAACGCGCAGCTCAGGTCTGGGATGACCGCATCGGCTCGGCACGAGTCCAGGCCAGAAACTGGCGTCTGATGGCATTCGGCTCTCTGTTCCTATCCGCCGGCTTCGCCACTGCGCTTGCTTGGGAATCAGCACGGGGCACCATCACCCCCTGGGTGGTCGAAGTGGATCATCTCGGCGAAGTGAGAGCCGTCGCACCCGCAGATGCTTCCTACCAACCCAGCGATCCCCAGATCGCCTTTCATCTATCTCGGTTTATCGAACATGTTCGCGGCCTTCCCATGGACGCGATCGTGCTGCGCGAAGATTGGCTCCGCGCCTACGACTTCACGACGGACCGCGGCGCTGCAGCCCTCAATGACTACGCGCGCAACAACGACCCCTTCGCCAAGGTCGGGAAGAGCCAGGTGGCCGTCGAGGTTTCCAGCGTCATCAGGGCCTCACCCGATAGCTTCCGTTTAGCCTGGATCGAACGACGTTACGAGAATGGCCAGATGGCCGCTACGGAGCGGTGGAGCGCAATTCTCACGATCGTCTTGGAGCCGCCTCGCGACGTCGATCGCCTGCGTAAGAATCCACTCGGCATCTACGTCAACGCCATCAACTGGTCGAAGGAGCTCGGATGAGCATGCCCTCCATTTCTCATACCTCGGGAAAATTGCCACGGAGCTTGGCGTCGGCCCTTTTGATTTCGGTCGCGGCGCTCGGCGGATGCACCACCTTCAAACCTCCGCAGATCAGCTACGACAGCGATCTCCCGCCGCTCCCCGATCCGCCGGCGGTGAGCGACGACCGGCCGCGACCGCTACACGTGCCGCCCTCCTGGACCCCGGCACATGGCGGCAAGCAGAAAGAAGCCAAGGAGCCGATCGAAAGGATCGAGAGCGCCAACGACGCGGCTCGTGTTCAGCCCCGCAAGGCGGCGTATTTCAACGCAGTGCAGGTGTTTCCCTATAGCCCGGGCGCCCTCTACCAGATCTATGCCGCACCCGGACAGATTACCGACATAGCGCTCGAGCCGGGCGAACAATTGATCGGTTCGGGACCTGTCGCTGCCGGCGATACCGTGCGATGGGTCGTCGGCGACACCGAGAGCGGCAATGGGGATACCCGCCGCGTCCACATTATGGTCAAGCCGACCCGGCCGGAAGTCTCGACCAATCTCGTCGTCAACACCGATCGGCGCACCTATCTGCTCGAGCTGCGTTCCCGCGAAAAGCCGTACATGCCTTCAGTGACCTGGTTCTATCCCGAAGATCGCGCGCGTGGCCGGGGCGTGCCGTCGACGCCACTCATCCCCGATCCAACCCAGCGCCGCTATCGCTACGCCATCGAGGGCGACAACCCGCCCTGGCGTCCGATCAACGCCTACGACGACGGACGCAAGGTTTACATCGAGTTCGCGCCAGGCATCGGGCAGGGTGAGATGCCACCCCTTTTCGTCATCGCGCAGGACGGGAAGACCGAGCTTGTCAATTATCGTGCTTTCGGAAGCCTGCTGATTGTCGATCGGCTGTTCGCAGCCGCTGAATTGAGGCTAGGAGGTGAGAACCAGCAGAAGGTGCGGATCGTCAGAGGCGATGGGAGGCCGTTATGAGCGGCACAAGTGGCGGTCCTACGAACCAGAATAATGTTCCGTCGCAGGCGCAGGACGACGCTTCGAAAGCGTTCCAGTTGCACCCAGAGCGGCCACGCGTAACGCGGCTCTCGCGTAGGGTGTTGATCGCAGGCTCCGCACTACTCCTCGTCGCGATCTCGGGAGCCATGTTCTTGGCGCTGCAATCCAGCAAGAAGCACGCTCCCACTTCGGAGGAGCTGTATTCGACCGATCATCATAATGTCGCTGACCAGCTTGCCGGCCTGCCGAAGGACTACACCGGCATCCCGAAAGAGGTGCCGCCGCTCGGACCGCCTTTGCCCGGCGATTTGGGTCGACCGATCGTTGCCGCGCAGGCGCAGACTGGTCCATTGGCGGTTGATGCCGAGCAACAGCGCGTGAATCAAGAAAGTGAAGCGGCGCGCACGAGCAAGCTGTTCGCCCCCACGAATGTCCGGCCGTTTTCTGCAACAACAGCGTCGAATGATGCTCCTGCGAGTGGGACGACATCGTCCGACGAAGCGTTCGCACAGAATGGCCAGGACCGAAAGCTTACCTTCGTGAATGCGGCGATCGATCGACGCACCACGAGCCCTGATCGTCTGGTCAAACCCGCATCGCCTTTTGTCGTCCAAGCAGGGACAGTCATTCCTGGTGCGCTGCTGACGGGGATTCGCTCCGATCTCCCTGGTCAAATCACGGCGCAGGTGACCGAAGCGGTATATGATAGTCCTACCGGGCGAACTCGGCTCATTCCGCAGGGGGCACGGCTAATAGGTACTTACGATAGCCAGATCGCATTTGGGCAGTCGCGCCTCCTTCTGGTCTGGACTAGGTTGATCATGCCGAACGGCCGGTCGATTGTGCTGGAACGGCAGCCGGGAGCCGACGCTGCGGGGTATTCTGGCCTTGAGGATCAAGTCGACAATCACTGGAAGGAATCGTTGGGCGCGGCTGCGCTCTCAACCCTGCTAGCGGTTGGGACCGAAGTGAATTCGGGAAGCGACGTCAACAACTATACTAACAGCGCACTCATCCAGGCATTGCGGCGCGGGGCAGGAGACTCCGTCAACCAGGCCGGTCAACAGCTTGTTCGGCGCAATCTTAACATCCAACCGACGCTGACGATCCGGCCGGGATTTCCGGTGAGGGTTATCGTCAACCGGGACCTCGTGCTTGAACCGTATAGGGGATAGTAGCATGGCGAAACTCAAAATCGGCGCTCTCGTTGAAAACAGGTCTGTCAAGGTTACGCATGAGCTGCCGGCAAATGTTCATCGGGACCTTGTCGCCTACGCTGAGGCGTTGAGCCGAGAAAGCGGACAATCGATCAGCGATCCAGCGAAGCTGATCGCTCCAATGCTGACGCGTTTCATGGCGACAGACCGGGCTTTTGCAAGGCTTCGTCGCACTAATCAGCTTGCCAAGCAACGTGAGGGATAACGCTCGCTCGATCTACGGTCTGTCAGCCTGGGTTGACGCGCGTTATCCCGCATTCGCCTTCAGTCGGGCCGCTTCGATGCCGGCGACCGCGCAGGCTTCGTCGTTGTCCGAGGTGTCGCCGGAGACGCCGACCGCACCGAGCAAGGTGCCTCCGTCGTGGATCAGCACGCCGCCGGGGACCGGGACCAGCGCGCCCTTGGCGATGGTGTTCACTGCGTCGATGAAATAGGCCTGCTCCTGGGCGCGCTGGAACAGGGCGCGCGATCCCATGCCCATTGCGAGTGCGCCATAGGCCTTGCCGTGGGCGATCTCGGCGCGCATCAGGCTGGTGCCGTCCTGCGCAGCCGCGAGCTTGAGGACGCCGCGCGCATCCAGGATCGTGATGACAAGCGGCTTCAGCTTCAGCTCCGCGGCCTTCGCGACGGCGGCATCGAGAATCTTGCGGGCGGTGTCGAGGGTGAGTTCAGCCATGTGGAGTGTCCTTGTGTGATGACGTTGTCGGATTTGCGTTGGCGCCATCGAGGCTCATGGCGAGCACGCGCGCGACATGCAGGGCGTCGCGCGCACTGCCGTCGTGGATCTGGTGCCGGCATGAGGTGCCGTCGGCGACCACCAGCGTTGCCTGGTCCGCGCGCCGCACGGCCGGCAGCAGCGACAGCTCGGCCATCTCGATCGAGGCATCGTATGTGTCCGCGCCATAGCCAAAGGCGCCGGCCATGCCGCAGCAGCTCGACTCGATGGTCTCAACCTTCAGGCCGGGAACGAGGCGCAGCACCTGCTCGACCGGCTTGAAGGCGCCAAAGGATTTTTGGTGGCAATGGCCATGCAAGAGCGCCTTCTCGGCGATCGTGCCGAGCGGCAGTTGCAGACGACCGGCTTCCGCCTCGCGCACCAGAAACTCCTCGAAGGTGAGGGCGTGGGCGCTGACAGCCTTGGCGTCGTCGTCCTTGCGCAGCGACAACAGCTCGTCGCGCAGCGTCAGGAGGCAGCTCGGCTCGAGCCCGATGATCGGCACGCCCCGCGCGGCAAACGGGGTAAAACTCGCAACGAGACGGTCGAGCTCGGCCTTCGCTTCCTCGACGAGGCCCGCGGACAGGAACGTGCGGCCGCAGCACAGCGGCCGGGTGCCGCTGACGAGCTTTGTCAGATGCACGCGATAGCCGCCTGCGACAAGCACCCGCAGCGCCGCGTCGAGGTTTTCCCGCTCATAGATCCGATTGAACGTGTCGGCGAACAGCACGACCTCGCGGCCATCCACAGGTCCAACCGCTTCCGCAGGCGGTGCAAACACATCGCTGCGGAAGGCAGGCAGCGCGCGGCGCGCGCTGATGCCGGCAAAGCGTTCGAACAGCTTTCGCAGAAGCGCGCTGCGGTTGCGCAGGTTCGTGAGCAGGGCGAAACGCGAGGCGAGGTTGGCATAACGGGGCAGATAGCCAACCAGTCGGTCGCGCAGCGTCAGACCGCGAGAGGCAACGCGCGCGGCGAGCACCTCGATCTTCATCTTCGCCATGTCGACGCCGGTCGGGCATTCATGGCGGCAGGCCTTGCAGGAGACACAGAGTTTCAACGTCTCCATCATCTCGTCGGAGGACAGCGCATCGGGGCCGAGCTGTCTGGAGATCGCGAGCCGCAGCGTGTTGGCGCGGCCACGGGTGACGTCCTTCTCGTTGCGCGTTGCGCGGTAGGACGGGCACATCACGCCGCCCTCGAGCTTCCGGCAGGCGCCGTTGTTGTTGCACATCTCGACCGCGCCCTGGAAGCCGCCGGCGGCGCCGGGATAAGCGGACCAGTCGAGCTTCGTCTTCAAATCAGTGACGCGATAGTCCGGCCGGTAGCGGAACAACGAGCGGTCGTCCATCTTCGGCGCGTCGACGATCTTGCCGGGATTGAGGACGCCATCGGGATCGAACCGCTGTTTCACCTCCTTGAAATCCGCAACGAGACGCTCTCCGAACATCGTTTCGTGAAACTCCGAGCGCACGATGCCGTCGCCGTGCTCGCCGGAATGCGAGCCCTTGTACTCGCGCACCATCGCGAAGGCCTCTTCGGCGATGGCGCGCATCGCCTTCACGTCCTTCTCCAGCTTCAGGTTCAGCACCGGGCGCACATGAAGGCAGCCTTCGGAGGCGTGCGCGTACATCGTGCCGCTGGTGCCGTGCCTGGCGAACACCTCGTTCAGCCGCGCGGTATAGTTGGCGAGGTGCGGCAGCGGCACGGCGCAGTCCTCGACAAAGGAGACCGGCTTGCCCTCCTGCTTCATCGACATCATGACGTTGAGGCCGGCAGCGCGGAAATCGGCGATGCCGCTTTGCAAGGCGGGCTCGGTGATATCAACCACGCCGCCCCATTTGCGCTTGTCGTTATTCCAGCCGAAGCCGAGATCGCCCATCAGCTCGGCGAGCTGCTTCAGGCGTGCGAGATTGTCCGCCTGATCCTCTTCGGCGAATTCCACCACCAGCACCGCATCCGGATCGCCCTTGATGGCGGCGCCGATGATGGGGCGAAACATCGCAATGTCGCGGCCCAGCGCGATCATGGTGCGGTCGACGAGCTCGACCGCGATCGGCTTGAGCTTGACGAGGTGCTGGGCCGCATCCATCGCCTCGTAGAAGCTGCCGAAATGGCAGACGCCGAGCGCCTTGTTGTGGATGACGGGCCACAGCTTCAGCTCGACCTTCGTGGTGAAGGCGAGGGTGCCTTCGGAACCGACCAAAAGATGCGCCATGTTGTTGGGCGCATTACGCGGAGTGAGCGCATCGAGATTGTAGCCACCGACGCGGCGCTGCACCTTCGGAAACCTGTCCGCGATCTCGTCGGCCTCGCGCGCGCCGAGCGTGAGCATGTCGCGGAATAGCGCCAGCGCACTGTCGCCGGCATTCACATTGCTGAGATCGCGCGGGACCTCGCCGAAGCCAGCCATCGTGCCGTCGGCAAGGGTTGCTTCCATCGACAGCGTGTTGTCGCGCATGGTGCCGTAGCGCAGCGAGCGCCCGCCGCAGGAATTGTTGCCGGCCATGCCGCCAATGGTGGCGCGTGACGCCGTGGAGACGTCGACCGGGAACCACAGGCCGTGCTTTTTGAGCTGGCGGTTGAGATCGTCGAGCACGATGCCGGGCTCGACCACGCAAGTCCGGTTCTCGACATTCAGCGAGAGGATCCGGTTCAGGTGTTTTGAGACATCGATGACAAGGCCGTCATTGACGGTCTGGCCGCATTGCGATGTGCCGCCGCCGCGCGGGGTGACCTTCAGGCCCTCGTCGCGGGCAACGGCCAGCGCCCGCAGCGCCTCGTCCATGCTGCGCGGCACAACCACGCCGAGGGGCATGATCTGATAGAAAGAGGCATCCGTCGCGTAGCGGCCGCGGCTGAAGGTATCGAATAGGACCTCACCCGTGGTTTCACGGGCCAGGCGCGCAGCCAGGCCGCCGTTTTGCGCCGATTTTCTCGATTTTTCGGCCACGTCAGCCGCCATGATCCGCTCTCGCTCTTTCGCCGGTGACGTCTTGCCTAGGCTCTGCCGGCTTGGCAAGGCGAGCCCTGCTTCTTGCGCATTGACGGGCCTCCTCAGGCGGGGGACAAGCCCGGCGAATAGTGATATTCGAGCGGCTCGCCGAGACCCCTCGGAAGACTCTCAAGACCGGGAAGGACGCCTATGACCGTGCATACTGGAAGGCATTTTCTCCAGATTCCAGGACCGACCAACGTGCCCGACCGGGTGCTGCGGGCCATGGACATGCCGACACTGGACCACCGCGGTCCGGAGTTCGCCGAGATCGGTTTTGCCGTCCTGGCCGCGATGCAGCGGGTTTTCCGCACCAAGCAGCCCGTGATCATCTATCCCTCCTCCGGAACCGGGGCCTGGGAAGCGGCGATGGTCAATGTGCTCTCGCCCGGCGACAAGGTCTTGATGTGCGAGACCGGCCAGTTCGCCGTGTTGTGGCGTGGCATCGCCGACAAGTTCAAGCTCGACGTCGATTTCATCCCGAGCGACTGGCGCCATGGCGCCGATCTGGCCGAGATCGAACAGCGCCTGTCCGCCGACAAGCAGCACAAGATCAAGGCGGTCTGCGTCGTGCACAACGAGACCTCGACCGGCTGCGTGACGCCGCCCGCGGAGGTGCGCAAGATCCTCGACCGCGTGAAGCATCCGGCGCTGCTGATGGTCGATACCATCTCGGGCCTCGGCTCGATGGAATATGAGCACGATGCCTGGGGCATCGACGTCTCGGTTGCCGGCTCCCAGAAGGGCCTGATGCTGCCACCGGGCCTTGGCTTCAACGCGGTCTCCGAAAAGGCGCTGGCCGTAGCGAAAAGCAATCCCGGCATGCGTTCCTATTGGGACTGGCAGGAGGTGATCGCCTTCAACAAGGCCGGCACCTTCCCCTATACGCCCGCGACCAACCTGCTCTTCGGCCTGCGCGAGGCCGTCAAGATGCTGGAGGAGGAGGGGCTCGAGAACGTCTGGACCCGCCACAAGCGCCATAGCGCCGCGACGCGCGCAGCGATCAAGGTCTGGGGCCTGGAGACGCAGTGCGCCGATCCCAACGCGCATTCGCCGGCGCTCACGGGCGTGCGCATGCCCGAGGGCCATGACGCCGACAATTTCCGCAAAGTGGTGCTCGAGAACTTTGACATGTCGCTCGGCACCGGCCTGAACAAGGTGAAGGGCAGGGTGTTCCGCATCGGCCATATCGGCCATTTCAACGATCTGATGCTGATGGGCACGCTGTCCGGCGTTGAGATGGGCCTGGATCTTGCGCAGGTCCCGCATCGGAGCGGCGGCGTGCTGGCGGCCATGGACGTCCTCAAGGGGCGCGACGTGGTGCCGATGACCAAGGCTCAAGTCGCCTGAACTAACCTGAGTGAACTGAAGAAAGAGAGCGCGCGATGAACGCACCCGTGACAGCCAGTGAAGACCTGCTCTACTCCGTCACGGACGGCATCGCGCGCATCACCTTCAACCGACCGCAGGCGCGCAACGCGCTGACCTTCGCCATGTACGAGCGCATGGCGGAGATCTGCCAGGCCATCAACGCCGATCGTTCGATCAAGGCGCTGATCCTGACCGGCGCCGGCGACAAGGCGTTCGCCTCGGGTACTGACATCTCGCAGTTCCGTGCCTTCAAGACCGCGCAGGATGCGCTGGACTACGAGGCGCGGATCGATCGCGTGCTCGGCACGCTGGAGCAGTGCCGCGTCCCCGTCATCGCGGCGATCGCGGGGGCCTGCACCGGTGGCGGTGCCGGCATTGCCGCGTGCTGCGATATCCGCATCGGCACCGAATCCACCCGCATCGGCTTTCCGATCGCGCGCACACTCGGCAACTGCCTGTCGATGTCGAACATCAGCCGCGTCGTCTCGCTGGTGGGACCTGCCCGCACCAAGGACCTGATCTTCAAGGCGCGTCTCGTCGAGGCGCCCGAGGCCCTGGCGCTCGGCCTGCTCAACGAGGTCGTGCCCGACGTCGAGACGCTTCAGCGCCGCGCCGACGAGACCGCCAAGCTCGTCGCGAGCCACGCGCCGCTCACGCTGGAAGCCACCAAGGAGGCGGTGCGCCGTATCCGCCGCACGCTCTCGCGTGAAGAAGGCGAGGATCTGATCCTCAAGGCCTATATGAGCGAAGATTTTCGCGAAGGCATGGATGCCTTCCTCAACAAGCGCACGCCGAACTGGAAGGGCAAGTAGGGCGCTCCCGCGCGCCTTCATCAGCCGAAAGTCATATGCTGCCGAATGCCCGCCTGCTTGAACTCGTCAGCATTCCTCCGCACAATACGCCGATAATTCCCGGCATTACAAAGCCAATAAGAACCAGGGGACGAGACTCGTGCGAATTCCAGTGAAGGCCGTCGGAGCTGCGGCGGCCCTGTTGTTGAGTGCGCCGGCCTTCGCCGGCTGGGAGCCGACCAAGCCGGTCGAGATCGTGGTCGCAGCCGGTGCGGGCGGTGCCTCCGACCAGATGGCGCGCATGATGCAAGCCGCGATCCAGAAGAACAATCTGATGAAGCAGCCGATGGTGGTGTCGCTCAAGGGCGGTGCCTCCGGCGCCGAAGCCCTGATGTACATGAAGTCCAGCGAGGGCGATCCGAACAAGGTCCTGATCGCCTACTCGCTGATCTACATGCTGCCGCTGTCGGCGAAGATTCCGTTCAACTGGCGCGAGCTGACGCCAGTCTCGGTGATCGCGCTCGATCAGTTTGTGCTGTGGGACAACGCGGGGGGGCCGAAATCGGTGAAGGAGTTCATCGAGGCCGCGAAGGCCGCAAGCTCCCCGTTCAAGATGGGCGGCACCGGCTCCAAGCGCGAGGATCACGTGCTGACCGTCTTCCTCGAGCAGAAGACCGGCGCGAAATTCTCCTATCTGCCCTACAAATCGGGTGGCGAGGCCGCGACCCAGCTCGTCGGCAACCACACCGAATCCAACGTCAACAACCCAAGCGAGAATCTCGAAGTCTGGCGCGCAGGTCAGGTGCGGGCGCTCTGCGTATTCGACAAGGAGCGCATCTCCTACACCACCAAGGTGACGGAGACGCAGTCCTGGCACGACATCCCGACCTGCAAGGAGGAGGGGCTGGACATTCAGTACCTGATGCTGCGCGTGATGTTCTTGCCCGGCAAGGTCACGGCAGAGCAGCAGGCCTTCTACGTCGACCTGTTCCAGAAGGTGACGCAGACCCCGGAATATAGGGATTACATGGAGAAGCAGGCGCTCAAGCCGATCTTCCTCACCGGCAAGGACATGGTGCAGTTTCTCGAGGAGGACGACGCGCTGAACAAGTCGCTGATGACGGAAGCGGGTTTCGTTGCGAAGTGACCACCTTCGATGTCATGCCTCGCCACCGGGTCTCGCCTTCGGCGAGCCCGATGACAGGCTCCGGCGGGGCATCCAGTGTTGCACAGAGCTCAACGAATACGGCTTCTGTACGGAGTACTGGATCATCCGCTTTCGCGGATGATGACAGCGCAATTTGATCTGGCGGAGCCATGCCTCAAACCGATCTTGAAATCGTTGTCGACGATCCGACCGCGCCTGAAGATGACTCGCCGAGAGTCGTCAGTTCGCGAACGATCGAGATCGTCGTCTCGCTGCTTCTGCTCGCACTCGCGATCACGCTCGGCTACGACAACTGGCGCACCGGCATCTCCTGGGATGCGACCGGACCCGAGCCCGGTTACTTCCCGTTCTATCTGTGCGTCATCCTCGCCGGCGGAAGTCTCTATGGCCTCGTCGCGGCGCTGCTCGCGCGGCGCGCGGGGAGCGAGCCTTTCGTCACCCGCGCGCAGGCGGGCCGCGTAATCGCGGTGTTCGTGCCGACGCTTCTGTTCTGCCTTGTGACGCAGTTCCTTGGGCTCTATGTCGCGAGCTTTCTCCTGATCTTGGGCTTCATGCGGCTGATCGGCAAGATTGCGCTGTGGAAGTCGCTGCTCACCGCTCTTGTGTTCACGGCAATCATGTTCGTCACCTTCGACATCGCCTTCGACGTCATCATGCCGAAGGGACCGCTCGAAGCGGCCTTCGGTTTTTAGGGCGCCAACAATGGAAGCGTTCGGTCTCCTCGTCCACGGCTTTGCCGTCCTGCTGAGCTGGAAGACGCTGGTCCTGATGATGGTCGGGCTCGTGCTCGGCATCTTCGTCGGCGTGCTGCCAGGGCTCGGCGGCCCCAACGGCGTCGCCATCCTGTTGCCGCTGACCTTCACGATGGATCCGACCTCGGCCATTGTGATGTTGTCCTGCATCTATTGGGGCGCGCTTTTCGGCGGTGCCATCACCTCGATCCTGTTCAACATTCCCGGCGAAGCGTGGTCGGTGGCGACCACCTTCGACGGCTACCCGATGGCGCAGCAGGGCAGGGCGGCGGAGGCGCTCACGGCGGCGTTCACCTCCTCCTTCATCGGCTCGCTGGTCGCGGTGCTGCTGATCACCTTCCTCGCACCGCTGATCTCGTCCTTCGCGCTCAAATTCGGCCCACCCGAGTTCTTCGCGGTGTACCTCCTGACATTCTGCTCGTTCGTCGGTCTCGGCCGCGAGGCCAAGCACAAGACCGTCATCTCGATGTCGCTCGGCCTTTTGCTCGCCGGCATCGGGATGGACACCGTGTCGGGCCAGTTGCGCATGACGTTCGGCTCCGCCGAACTGCTCCGCGGCATCAACTTCCTCGTCGCCGTCATCGGCCTGTTCGGCATTAGCGAGATCCTTCTGACGATGGAGGAGCGGCTGGCGCTGCGGGGACACGCCGCAAGCATCTCGCTGCGTGTCGTGTTGAGCGTATGGAAGGACCTGCCGAAATACTGGGTGACGCTGCTACGCTCCTCCTTCATCGGCTGCTGGCTCGGCATCACGCCCGGCGGCGCGATTGCAGCGTCCTTCATGGGCTACAATCTCGCCAAGCGCTTCGCTAAAGACCCTCAAAGCTTTGGCAAGGGCCGCATCGAGGGCGTGTTCGCGCCGGAAACTGCCGCGCACGCCTCCGGCACCTCGGCGCTGCTGCCGATGCTCGCGCTCGGAATCCCCGGTTCGGGAACGGCGGCCATCCTGCTCGGCGGGTTGATGGTGTGGGGCCTCAATCCGGGCCCGCTTCTGTTCGTCGAGCACAAGGATTTCGTCTGGGGGCTGATCGCCTCGATGTATCTCGGTAATGTCGTCGGCCTCGTGCTGGTGCTGACCACTGTGCCGATCTTTGCATCGATCTTGCGTGTGCCCTTCGCCGCGGTCGCGCCGATGATCGTGGTGTCCTGCGCAATCGGCGCCTACGCCATCCAGAACGCGATGTTCGACATCTGGCTGATGCTGGGCTTCGGCGTCGTCGGCTACGTCTTCAAGAAGATCAGCATTCCCTTGGCGCCCTTCACGCTGGCGCTCGTGCTCGGCAACCGCGCCGAGGACGCCTTCCGCCTGTCGATGATCGGCTCAAGTGGCGACCTCAGGGTGTTCTGGTCGAACGGGCTCGTTGGCTCGATTACGACGCTGGCGATCCTACTGCTGTTCTGGCCGCTGATCGATTCCCTGTTCAGCCGCATCCGGCGGGCGCCGCGACCGAGCCCTGCCTCGGGCTAAAGCATGATCCGGACCCGTAGGGCCGCGTTAGCGCAAAGTGCGACGCGGTTTTCCCCCGCGACAAACGCGGAACGCGTTTGCGCGGAGATCATGCGCAAACAACAACCCAAAGCGCGATGATGATTCATCCCAATCTCATCGCGCTTTAGGTGTCGGCTTAGGAAAACCTACACCACCTTGGCATCCCTGAGCTCGGTAATCTCGGCGGCATCGAAGCCGAACTCGGCGAGCACCTCGCTTGTCTGCTCGCCGAATTCCGGCGGCCGGGCCACCATCGTGCTCGGCGTACGCGACAGCGTGACGGGCTGGCCGACCAGGCGGATGTGACGGTTCTCCGCGTTCGGCACGTCTTGGACGATGCCGAGATGTCTGACCTGCGCGTCGTCGAACATCTGGTCGATCGAATAGATCGGCCCGCAGGGCACGCCAGCCTCATTGAGCTCCCTGACCCAAGTCTCGGTTGATTTCGCCACCGTACGCGTCTCGATCTCGGCGTTGAGCGCATCGCGATTCTTCGAGCGCGCGGGCGCCGTCGCGTAGTCCGGATTGCCGACGAGCTCGGGCGCGCCGATCGCCTGTGCGCAGCGCTCCCAGATCCGCCCGCCGGTTGTGGCGATGTTGATGTAGCCGTCGGAGGTCTTGAATACGCCGGTCGGAATGCTGGTCGGATGATTGTTGCCTGCCTGTTTGGCGACTTCCTTCTCCATCAGCCAGCGCGCGGCCTGGAAGTCGAGCATGAAGATCTGCGCCTGCAACAGCGAGGTCTGCACCCACTGGCCCTCGCCGGAGACGTCGCGCTCGAGCAGCGCGGTGAGAATGCCGATGGCACAGAACAGCCCGGCGGTGAGATCGGCGACGGGAATACCCACCCGCATCGGACCGCCGCCCGGCGCCCCCGTGATCGACATCAGCCCGCCCATGCCCTGCGCGATTTGATCGAAACCCGGCCGCTTGTGGTAAGGGCCATCCTGGCCGAAGCCGGAGATGCTGCCATAAACCAGGCGCGGGTTGATCGCGCGCAGGCTCTCATAGTCGATGCCGAGCTTCTTCTTTACGTCGGGGCGGAAGTTCTCGACCACGACGTCGGCCTTGGCGGCGAGGCGCTTGAACACCTCGAGCCCCCTCGGGTCCTTCAGATTGAGCGTCATCGCCCGCTTGTTGCGATGCAGATTCTGGAAGTCCGCCCCGTGCCGCGGTCCACCCGGCTGCTCACCGCCGGCATCCTCGGTGAGGGCGTCGATCTTGATGACGTTGGCGCCCCAGTCCGCGAGCTGTCGCACGCAAGTGGGACCGGACCGAACGCGGGTCAGATCGAGCACGGTAAAGCGCGACAGGGCCTGTGAGGCATGCGGGAAGGGCATAAAGCGGACTCCAAGTCTGATTGCAGTCCCACCATAGCGTCGAAAGATCGCCCAGCAAGTGTGCTTAGATACGGACTGCCTTGCGAGCGACAGCGACCAAGAGGCGTGCGATCAGGCGAGCTCGAGCGTATGTTTGAAATAAGCTATCGTCTCCTTCAAGCCGTCATCCAGCGCGACCTTCGGCTGCCAATCTAGGAGGGCCTTTGCCTTGGTCAGGTCGGGCTGGCGCTGTCGCGGGTCGTCCTGCGGCAGCGGCTTGAAGATCAGCTGTGAGCGCGAGCCCGTGAGCTTGATGACCTTCTCGGCGAGTTCGCGGATGGTGAACTCCGAATTGTTGCCGAGGTTGATCGGGCCGGTCACGGCCTCTTCGGTCATCATCAAACGGGTGATGGCTTCGACGAGATCGTCGACATAGCAGAACGCCCGGGTCTGCCCGCCATCGCCGAACACCGTGATCGGCTCGCCCCTGAGCGCTTGGACGATGAACGACGACACCACGCGCCCGTCCTTCGGTTGCATGCGCGGGCCATAGGTGTTGAAGATGCGCGCGACCTTGATCGGCAGGCCGTGCTGGCGCCAGTAGTCAAAGAACAGCGTCTCGGCGCAGCGCTTGCCTTCGTCGTAGCAAGAGCGGATCCCAATCGGGTTGACGTTGCCCCAATAGTCCTCCATCTGCGGGTGGATCAGGGGATCGCCGTAGACCTCGCTAGTCGAGGCCTGGAAGATCCGCGCCTTGAGCCGCTTGGCGAGCCCCAGCATGTTGATGGCACCGTGCACGGAGGTCTTGGTGGTCTGCACGGGGTCGCGCTGGTAGTAGATCGGCGAGGCCGGGCAGGCCAAATTGAAGATCGCGTCGACCTCGATATAGAGCGGGAAGGTGACATCGTGCCTGACCGCCTCGAACAGCGGGTTTGCGATCAGATGGGCGATGTTGCGCCGGCTGCCGGTGAAATAATTGTCCACCGAGACCACCTCGGCGCCCGTCTTGAGCAGCCGCTCGCAGAGATGCGATCCGATGAAGCCGGCGCCCCCGGTCACGAGGATGCGGCTGTTCTTGTAGTTTTCAATCGGCATGATCGGTTCCCGGTTGCTCGTCGGGGGCAGCCTAGGGTCACTTTACAGGCTCCGAAGGCGGAAGGCAGCTAGAGTGTTAGGGCCGCAGGTAGGATCGCTAACACCTTTACGCCACGGTGGTAAAATTCGGCGCAGCTCAATCTGCGCGCCGGTTTTTCGAACTGGGCGCCAGGCGTTTTCTTTGCGTCGATGGCGAAAGCTCTCGACCACAACGTTGGCCCCGGCGGCGAAATGCTTGAAGAAATTGATGCGCCGCTGTCCTTCACCCTTCGAGCTCGTGCAGACTTTGGAAGTCCGACCCATGCGGCGGCCAAACGGGCTGCTCGCGTCCGCTAACCGCGGTGATGGCCTCGATCTTGAAGACGCCGGCGCTCCGTCCGCGAGCCGGCGTACGCGGGTGGCGCCGGACCGGACGCGGCGCGTAAGGAGCGGCAGGGCCGGTATGGTCGCGGAACTATCCCGGCCTGCCTGATCCGGAATTCAGCTATTGCATTCCCGAGGCCGATGCTGGCGCTATAGATTCTGTCGTGGCCTCGGATTACTTAGATAATTGAACGCAGGGGAACGGTGAAATGGGGATCGTCCGCATGAGCGATCGGAGCCTTGAGCCCGCAGATCATCGCCTCCGGTCAGTTGGCCTACGAGTAGCGGCAAAATGGGCTCTCGTGGCCACTGCACTGCTGCTGGTTCCGGCCGGCCTCGCCCAGGCCCAATCGCTTGGTCAAGGTGTCTCCGCGTTCAAGCGTCAGGATTATGTCGCGGCCTCGCGCACTTTCATTCCGCTGGCCGAGCGCGGTCACGCGGCCGCTCAGTCCTATCTCGGCTACTTGTTCGAGACCGGCCGTGGCGTGCCGCAGAATTATGCGGAAGCGGCGATGTGGTACCGGCGGGCAGCCGAGCAGGGCGACAGCCTCGCACAATACTCCCTTGGGCTGCTCTATGACCGCGGGCTCGGCGTGCCGCGGAACATCATCGAAGCGTCCAAATGGCTCAACCTGTCGACCGCTGCCGCACCGCCACAGGCGCGCGACGCGCGCGCCCGGATCCGCGATGCCGTCACCACCAAGATGACGCGCGGGGAGATCGCCGAGGCCCGTCTGCGGGCCCTGGAATGGGCCCCGAGCCGCGAGCGCTAGCCGGGCCAGAGCGCCAGCTGATCGGCTAGCCAGTTTTGGCCGAGCCAGCCGATCCAGATCGCCGGCGCGAAGAACAGGCCGAACGGCAGGTACGCGGTCGCGCGCATCGGTTTCTTTTTCAGCGCAGCATTGGCAGCATAGGCTGCGATGGCGGATAGCGCCGCCAGTTCGATCACTACGACCACCGTGGTGACGTCGAGCCAGCCACCGGCGATGGCGGCGAGCTTGACGTCGCCGAGCCCAAGCCCGTCCCGGCCACGCCAGCGCCGGTAGAGCAGCATCAGGAGCAGGAGCGGCAGTGCCACGATAGCGGCACGAATGCCTGCCCAGAATACGGCGCTGGCCCCGGCCTCGGGCGGAAGCACTCCAGCGCGCAGCAGCGCGAGGGCGAAGCCCGCGGCCGTCAGCTCGTTGGGAATGATATAGCGTCGCGCGTCGGTCGCTGCGATCGCCAGCATCAGGATGGCAAGATACGCGCCGCAGAGACCTTCGCCGCCGGGCGCGGTGAGGAGGCTCACGATCACGGCCGCGCACAGCGTCAGGCTGATGAGGAGCCGCAGGCCGCGTGGACCGTTCGCAAGCCCTCCGGTCACGTCCTTCAGCGCGCCGTCTTTGGCGGGACGACTACGACCGGGTCGCTGGTGCCGACCAGACGGCTGTTCATCTTGGTTCGCATCTCCTCGGCGATGATGTGCGCATCGACGCCGTCCTTGATGACGGTCGGCCGGATGAACAGGATCAGCTCGGTGCGGGCACGCGCGTTGGTCTGGTGCGAAAAGGCATCGCCCATGCCGGGAATCTGATCGAGGATCGGAAGGCCCTGGCGCTGCTTGTTCTCGGTCTCGCTGATCAGGCCGGCGAGCAGCACGGTCTGGCCGCTCGTCACCGCGATCGAGCTCTTGACCCGGCGCTGCGAGATCGTCGGCGTCAGCGTCGTGCTGCCGGACGCCACGCTCGAGATTTCCTGTTCGATGTCCAGTACCACGTTGCCGTTGGCGTTGGACCGCGGCAGCACACGCAGGATGATGCCGGTGTTCTTGTAGTCGATGGTATTGACCACTGTGTTGTTCGCGGTCAGCACGGTTGCGGTGCCCGTGGAGAACGGCACCTGGTCGCCGACCTGCAAAGTCGCCGTCTGATTGTCCAGCACGACCAGCGACGGATTGGACAGCACCTTGACGTCGGTGACGTTATGCAGCGCATCGAGCACGACGCGCGGTGAGTTTTCCGAGCCAATCAGAAAATTGAAGCCGGGCAGCGCGCGCCCGAGCAGCGCGCCGGCGGCGGCGTTGACGGCGTTGGTCTGCCCTTCGATGTTACTGCCGATCGTGGCGCTGTTGCTGATGCCGGAGATGGTGTTCGAGATCGAGCCTTTCTGGCTCGCCAGGAAGAACTGCACGCCATAGTTCAGCTGATTGTTCAGAGTCACCTCGGCGATCGTCGCCTCGATCGCGATCTGGCGCTGCGGCCGGTCGATCTGCCGGATGGTCTGCTCGACGACGCGTTGGGATTCCTGGTTGGCATAGACCAGCACGGCGTTGTTGGTGACGTCGGCAGTGATCCTCACGTTTTGCAGGACGGCGCTGGCGGCCGGCTTCGAGCCGGAGCCGAGCAGCGAGCCGGAGTTGTTGTCCTGGCCTTGCGTGCTGCTGGCCGCGAGTGCCGGACGGGCGCCGAGCGAGGAGCCCGCCGGACCAGTGACGGGGGTCGCCGCCCCAGCGGCGGCCGTCGGAAGTGCACTCAGTGAGGCCACCGGATTGGTGCCAGGACCGGACGCGGACATCGAAATGCCGGAGCCCGGCGAAATCTGGCTCGACGAATTGTCGAGCGAAGAGCTGCTCGTCCCGTTCTGGCTGAAAAGCATGTCGTTCAACAGCGCGACCACGACCTTCGCGTTGCCGTAGCGAAGCGGGTAGGCCTTCATGTTCACGCCGTCGGTGTCGGAGCGATCGAGCCGCGCGATCCACACCTGCGCGCGCTTGAGATATTCCGGCTTCTGGCTGACGACGAGGATGGAGTTGAGGCGCGTGATCGGCTGGAACTTGATCATGCTCTGGCTCAGGCCGCCTTCGCCCGAATCCATGATCTTCTCCATCTCGCTGATGACCGGCTCGGGCGAGGAGTTGCGCACCGGGATGATGCCGACCGATTGGCCCCGCATCCAGTCGGCGTCGAAGGAGAGAATGGTGTCGATCGCCGCCGCGCGATCCGTGCCGCTGCCGGTGACGATCAGCGTGTTGCGCGTATTGTCGGGACGCATGGTCGACGCCTTCACGCCGAACGCGTCGAGCAGCTTGAAGATGTTCTGCGCCGAGACATAGCGCAGCGGCACGATGCTGATGCCCTGACCAGCCTCGGCCGAAACCGAGCGATCGATGCCGCCGGGGCCTGCTTCCGGCGCGGGGATGAGGCGAAAGCTCGCACCGCGATCATGCACCAGCGCAACGCCGGACATGCGAAGCGCATTCTCCAGCACATAGAGCGCATCGGCCTTTGGAACCGGGCGCACCGAGGCTAGGGTGATGGTGCCCTGCACGCGCGGATCGATCGTGTAGCCGACGTTGAGGACGTCACCGAGGATGACCTTGGCGACGGTTGCGACCGGTGCGTTCTCGAAATTCAGATCGTAGCCGCTGCCGCCGCGATCGTCGCGCTCGGCAAGCGCTCCGCCTTCCGGCGTCGAGCCGTCGCTGAGATAGATCGCAGGCCTGGAGGATTTCGTCTGCGCAACACCGCTCGCTCCCGTGTCGGCGGGTTGACGAGGCTCGAGATCGAGCGAACGGATCTTGTCGGTGAGATCCTGCGCGCGCGGGTCCCTGGGGTTGCCCTCGATCGATTGATCGGCAGTGACGATACACGCCGTCAGCAGGAACGCAGATGACAAAAGGATGACAGTTCCAGGCAACGCTGAGCAGAGGCGCGAAAGCGGTTGGACCACTTTAAACAAAGGACGCCTACCAACAGCAGGAGTGACTGGAAACGCATCCGATCTTCATGATCAGCACGCGCAACAATTTGCGCCACGAATATGTTTTTGCTACGTAGCAAGTCAAGGGCAAACGCCTTCCGTCACGTGCGCGAGCCGTGCTTTCACCTAACAAGGCAAGCTGTGACTGCGATGCGAGATCTATCCGCAGATAGCTTCCGGCAGCATCTTCTCGAAAAACATTCATTGCCGCCACGGGCGCGCGCTCGAGTCGAGACGTCGACCAATCCGGCGTTGACGCGTCCGCTGCGTGAATTGTGGGAGGCGACCGATCTCTCTGCAGCGGAATTCGCCGACGAGGTCTCTGACTATTTTGGTCTGACCCGGCTAAGCCTTCCGCAGCTTCTGACGACGACACCGTGCCTGGACGGTTTTTCGCGCCGCTTCCTGCGCGAGACCACAATCTTTCCGTTCCGTTCACCCAATGACGGCTATCGACTGGCGATCGCCGATCCGTCGGATGCTGCAGCCATTCGTGCTGCCGAAATCGTGTTTGGCGCACCGGTCGATATCGTAGTGGCTTCATATGAAGATATTACGACAGTTCTCGACCAGCGTGCGGACGCGGACGACGCGAGTGCGGATGACACCATCAAGGGCGTGGCGCAGCAATCCGACGACGACATCGAGAGCCTGCGCGATCTCGCCAGCGGCGCGCCTGTGGTACGCGCGCTCAACGATCTCCTGGAGCGCGCCGTGGAATTGCGCGCGAGCGACATTCACATCGAGCCGTTCCGCGCCGGGCTCGTGCTTCGCCTGCGCGTCGACGGTCTCTTGCGCGCGCTGCCCTCCTCGCAGGGTATTCCACCACAGGCGCTGATCTCGCGCGTGAAGATTCTGGCCGGCCTCAACATCGCCGAGCGACGGCTGCCGCAGGACGGTGCCGCGCGCGTGCGCGTCGGCCGCTCCGAGATCGACGTCCGCGTCGCGACCATGCCGACGCAACATGGCGAGAGCGCCGTCATTCGTCTGTTGCCGCGTGATCGCGGTCTGCTCGAGATGAGCAAGCTCGGTCTTGCCGCGCGTGATGAATCGGTGATGACGCGACTGCTGGCCCTGCCGCACGGCATGATCGTGGTGACTGGGCCGACCGGCAGCGGCAAGACGACGACTCTTGCCACCATGCTGTCGATCCTCAACGAGCCGACGCGCAAGATCCTCACCATCGAGGATCCCGTCGAATACGAGATTGCCGGCATCAACCAGTCGCAGGTCAAGCCGTCGGTCGGGCTGACGTTTGCCTCCGCCATGCGTGCCTTCGTCCGTCAGGACCCCGATGTGATCATGGTCGGCGAAATCCGTGACGCCGAGACCGCGCATATCGCGATTCATGCGGCGCTCACCGGCCACCTCGTGCTGACGACGCTGCACACCGAGACGGCGGCTGCTGCCGTGCCGCGCCTGATCGATCTCGGCATCGAAGGATTCTTGCTGAAGTCGACGCTGCGCGCGGTGGTGGCGCAACGGCTCGTGCGCGTGTTGTGCGACCGCTGCAAGGTGCCGCACGCGCTGACCGAGGCGGATCTTGCCAGGGATCCGCGCTTTGCCGTGATCGGCTTCAGGGCGGACGAGGTCGTGCACGAGGCCGGCGGTTGCGAACGCTGCGGCGGCACCGGCTATCGCGGCCGCAATGGCGTGTTCGAGATCCTGGAAATGTCTGACGACGTGCGCCGCCTGATCGGGCCACAGACCGATTCCCACTCCATCGACGCCGTCGCGATGCAGGGCGGCATGACAACGATGCTGGAGGATGCGGTCGCAAAATGCCGCGCCGGGCTCACGACCGTGCCCGAGGTCTTCCGCGTCACGACGGTCCGCTGATCCGATGCCGAACTATCGCTACCGCGCGCTCAATGCCAATGGCGAGCTGGTCTCCGGCGCCATCGCCGCGCCAGCACCCGGCGACGTCGCGCAGCGGATCGAGCGGCTCGGCCTCGTGCTGGTCGACAACGTCACGCTGGAGGACGGCAGTTCGGCCCGCAGCGCCTTCAGCGTCCTCAACAAGCCCAAGGCCGCGGACATCACGATCTTCACCGCTGACCTTGGGCTGCTGCTTCGCGCGGGCGCCCGCATCAACGACGGCCTGGAGCTGCTCGCAGCCGATCGCGATCTCGGACGGCTGCGGCCCGTGGTCGCCGACATCCGTTCACGCGTGCTCGCCGGGGAGAGCTTCGCCGAGGCGCTGCTCCGGCACGGCACCTTGTTCCCGCCGATCTATGTCGCGCTCGTTCGGGTGGGCGAGGCATCGGGTTCGCTCGACCAGGTGCTCGAGGTGCTGGCCAACGAGCGGACTCGAACCGAGGCCCTGAAGCGCAAGCTCAGTGATGCCATGCGCTATCCGGTCTTCGTGCTGGGCGCGGCCGCCTGCGTCCTCTTGTTCTTCCTCACCTTCGTGCTGCCGCAGTTCGCGAGCGTGTTGCAGGATTTCGGCGCCAAGGTCGACCCGATGCTCCTGGTCTTCCTGAACATGTCGACCTTCATGCATAGCAACTCCGATGCCGTCCTGGCGGGACTCGCGGCGACGATCGCGGTCCTGTGGCTGGTGTTGCGGCAGGAGCGCATTCGCAGAGGGATCGCGAACACGATCACGCGGCTGCCGGCGATCCGCGGTATCGTGAGCTCGTATCGCACCGCGCTGTTCTGCCGGAACCTCGGCGTGCTGCTCGGCAGTGGCGTCAATCTGACGACGACACTGCGTATCCTCATCGACATGATGGCGACCGCGGGCCCCTCGACCGTATGGAGCGAGGCCGCGGACCGCGTCCGTCACGGCGCGAAACTGTCCGATGCACTCGCCGAGACCGACGCGCTGCCGGCAATGGCGGTGCGCATGCTCAGGCTCGGCGACGAGACCGGGCAGTTGCCGATGTTGTCCGGCCGCGTCGCCGATTTCTACGAGGCCAAGCTGCAGCGCACGCTCGATCGCGCCGTCGGCATCGCGGGCCCTGCCGCAATCATCGTGATTTCGGTGGTGGTCGGCGGTCTGATCGTGTCTGTCATGACAGCGTTGATGTCGGTCAGTCAAATTGTCGGTTAGAGCATGATCCGGACCCGAAGGGCGGCGTTAGCGCGAAGTGCGAAGCGGTTTTCCGAAAGATCATGCGCAAACAACAACTTGAAGTGCGATGATCTCATCGCGCTTCAAGTCGGATACGGAGGGGTTGAAGTGACCAGAAATTCTGTCGCGCTCGCAAAGCGCGGGCGGCGCGCGCGCCGAGGGGAGGCTGGCTTCACGCTGGTCGAGATCCTCGTCGTCATCACCATCATCGGGCTGATCATGGCGCTGGTCGGTCCGCGGGTGCTGAACTATCTCGGCGAGTCCAAGGCGAAGGCGGCCAAGATCCAGATCGAGAGCTTCTCCAGTGCGCTCGACCTCTATTACCTCGACCTCGGTCGTTATCCCTCGACCAACGAGGGTCTTGCCGCGCTGGCGCGCAGCAACAATGTGCCAGGCTGGAACGGGCCGTATTTGCGTGGCGGCGTCGTGCCGAACGACCCCTGGGGACACGGCTATGTCTACCGCGCGCCAGGCGAGCGCGCGCCCTATGACATCATCTCGCTCGGATCGGACGGTCAGGAAGGCGGCAGTGGAACGGCAGCCGACATTGCCAGCGGCGCGCGCTGAGACCGCGCTCGATGCGCGTGGCTTCGCGCTGATCGAGATCCTGTGCGTGCTCGCCATCATTGGCCTGCTCGCGGCGATCATCCTGCCGGCGATCCCGCGCACGACGACGCGGGCCAAGCTGGAGAGTTATGCGGTCGCGACCGCGGCCCTATTGAAGGCCGATCGCGGCACGGCGCTGCGTCGTCAGGTCAGGGTGGCGACGCAGGTTGATGCCGAGGCTCGCGCGATCCGTTCCGGCGTCACCGGGCGGGTTCTCCGCCTGCCGAACGACGTGACGGTACAGGCCATGCTGGCTGCACGCTGCGCCGACCGTGCCGGTGGGCGAACGATCGATTTCTTCCCGTCGGGTATGTCGTGCGGCGGCGTGATCGCGCTGGCACGGCCCGGCATGGGCTACGAGGTGCGCGTGAACTGGCTGACTGGAGGCGTCGAGATTGTCGCGCAGAAGCTGCTATAAAGCGTTTTCCAGCGAAGTGGACACCGGTTCGCGTGAAGAAAACGCGTCAAAACAGGAATCTGGAACCCCGTTCCGATTCAACCGGAACGGAAACGGCTCTAGAGGCGAAGCCGGCTTCACTTTGATCGAGGCGCTGGTTGCACTTGCGATCATCGCGGCCGTGCTCGGTACGATCGGGACAGTCATCGCCACGACGGTGCAGGGGACCCGCTCGATCGATCAGCGCCTGGCGCTGGCCGGAACGGCGGAGACGCTGCTGGCGCAATTGCCGCCGCGTGCGCTGATCAAGCCGGGACGGCAGAGCGGGGAGCTCGCCGGCAGCCGCTGGCGCATGGACGTGGCGCCGATGAACGTGCCGGGCGGCGATCCCGCGACCGACCGTTTCGTGCCGCTATCGGTCACTCTCAGGCTGCAGCGTGCCGACGGCAGCACGTTCCAGGTCGCCACCGTGAAGCTGGTGCCGAGGGCCGCACAATGAAGGCGCTGCGCCGCGCATTGGCCGAGGAGGCGGGGTTCACGCTGCTCGAAGTGTTGTTGGCGACGTTGTTGATGACCGTCATCCTCGCTGCGCTTGCGACGGTCACCGCGCAGTGGCTGCCGAACTGGAATCGCGGCATCGCGCGGGTGCAACGGGCCGAGCGCGTTGCCACCGGGCTTGATCGTATCGTCGCGGATCTGTCGGTCGCCGAGCTGCTCCCGATGAATGCCGACAGCAGGACCCCGCTGTTCGAGGGTTCCGAGCTGGCGGTGACCTTCGTACGCACGGCGCTTGGTCCCAACGTGCGCCCGGGGCTCGAGATCGTGCGGCTGATCGAGAAGGCCGATGCGCAGGGGCTCGCGCTGGTGCGTGAGCGCGCGCCGTTCGCGCCGATGCCGTCCGACGGCCAGATCCGTTTCGTCGATCAGGTGGTGTTGCTGCGCGCGCCGTTCCGCGTGAGCTTCTCCTATTCCGGGCCGGATCAAGTCTGGCAGCCGACCTGGCGCGACCAGCCGCAGCTGCCCGAGCGCATTCGCGCTACAGTGCGTGACAGTTCGACCGGCCAGGTGTTGGCGGTTTCAGGCGCGGTGATGCCGCACATCACTACACCGGCCGAATGCGCGCGCGCCAAGAATCCCGCGACATGCGCCACCGCGCTTGCAAGGCCGGAGCCCGCGCAGAAACAGGAGCAGCTGTGACACTCACGGCGACCACGCGCAGCCGCCTGAGCGCGGCTGGGGAAGCCGGCGGCTTCATCGTCGTCGCGGTGCTCTGGATGCTGGCGGCGCTGGCGGCGCTCGTCCTGATCTACCTGACCTACGTGACCAACACCGCCGTCACGGTGGCTGGCAACACCGATCATGTCCAGGCCGATGCCCTGGTGAGCGCGGGCGTCGAGCTCGCCGCCTATCAGTTGACGGCAAAAGCCGAGGCGCACCCGACCAGCGGAACGTTCAATGCCCGCATCGGTGCGGGACGGGTGTCCGTCACGTTCCGTTCCGAAGCCGCGCGCATCGACCTCAATGCCGCGCCGAAAGGGCTGCTCGCAGGATTAATGATCGGGCTTGGGATCAGTGAGACGGACGCAGCGAGCTACGCCGACCGGATCCTCGCTTGGCGGGCATCGACCGAAGCGGGCAACGACGATCCGGAGAATTCCTACTACCGCACGCTAGGCTCGGCCTACCTGCCGCGGCATGCGCCATTTCCGCATGTCGAAGAGCTCTGGCTGGTGCGCGGTATCCCGTCCGCGGTGGTCGAACGCATGCTGCCCTTCGTCACCGTCTTCAGCAACATGCGGACCGTGAATCTTCTCGATGCCGCGCCCCAGGTGCTGGCGGCGCTGCCGGGCATGACGCCAGAGGCGTTGCAGCGGCTCTTGAGGGACCGGGCTGATCCCAATGTCGATCCGCGCGCCCTGCTTGGTGTTGCCGGCTCCGATAGCGCCACGCTGGATGGCTCCAAAGCCTACCGGCTGACCGTCGCAGTCGAGTCGGCGGCGCGCCGGCGCAGCTCGGCCGAAATCGTCATTCTGCTTCTCGAGGGTACCGACGAACCCTATCGTGTATTGTCGTGGCACAACGACCTGGACGGCTCCGCCGGAAAGCCTCTGTGAGATGAATCTGTTGCAATCGACACGCGCGATCCTCGACGCCTGGACCGGCACGGTCGCTGCGACCATCGTCGCCGGCTTCGAGCGCATGGTGTCGCCGCGCCTCGTCCGGCTGGTCGAGAGCGAGACCGGAGAGTTTGCGCTCGAGGCTGCCAACAAGCCGGACAATGTTCCGGCCGGGATCGCCTTTCGCGATGGCGAGTTCGCCGCGGCCAATCTGGCGCCGGTGCTTCGCGGAAGCCGCATCGAAATCGTGTTGCGGCCAACACGTTTCCTGTTCCGCCCGCTCGAATTGCCGGCCCGCGCTGCCGATTTCCTTGACGGCATCGTGCGGGCGCAAATCGACCGACTGACGCCGTGGAGCGCTGGCGATGCCATATTCGGCTGCGGCGCGCCGTCGGCAAGCGGCAGCGAGGCCATCACCACCGTGATCGCCGCAGCGCCGCGCAAGCTTGCGATGGGCTATGTCGACGCGGTGTCCGACTTCCATCCCTCTGCAATCGCGATCTGGACCGATTTGGCCGAGCCGGCGCAGGGCCGGATCAAGGTGTTCGAGCAGAAATCCCGCGGCGCCATCGACCGGGCTCGCCTGAGCCGAATGCTCCAGGTCACGCTCGGCGTCGCCGCCGTCGCGGCGGTCCTCGCCTCTGTTCTTGCAAGCTATCTGGCCGACAGCCTCAGCGCGCAGGAGAGCGAGCTCGAGCGCCAGATCACCCAGCGCCGCGCCGCGCTGCGCAGGGGCACCGACGGCGGCGAACGTTCGCCGCTGGCGCTTCTCGAGCGGCGCAAATACGAGAGTGCGGCGAGCGTGATCGTGCTGGAGTCGCTCAGCCGCGTGCTGCCGGACCACACTTATGTCACTGAGTTGCATCTCGCGGGCAACAAGCTGCAGATCGCCGGCGTCACGCATGACGCGCCGTCGCTGATTCCGCTGATCGAGCAATCCCAGCATTTCACCCGCGCGACGTTCTACGCCCCGACCACGCGCGCGCCTTCGGACCCCGGAGAGCGCTTCCATATCGAGGCACAGGTCGAGCCCAGGAACGTGCCATGAGCGCCCAAAGCACCGTCACGCGCGCCCTGACCACCTCGCCGTTGATCGCGGTGACGCTCTACGCCGCTATGACCGGCGGTCTTTTGCTCATCACGGTGCTCTCGGTCGCCGACGTCTTTGCCCATCGCCAGGCACTGGTGCAGACCTCCGATCTGCTCGACCAGTTGCACGGCCGCAAGACCGGCGCCGGTGGAAAGGCCGCATCGTCGGCCGACCATCCGGGCACGCCTTTCCTGGAAGGGCCGACCGTGACGGTCGCGGGCGCCAATTTGCTGCAGCGCGTCGCGTCGGCGGTGACCAATGTCGGCGGCACGGTCCAGTCGTCGCAGGTCGACGTCTCCGGCGCGCAGGCCAAGGATGGTCTCGTCGGCCTCGTCGTCAGTTGCGAACTGGAGCAGACCAGCTTGCAGAAGCTGCTCTACGATCTCGAAGCCGGCATGCCGTTCCTGTTCGTCGACCAGCTCGATGTTCAGGTGCCGCAGACGACGACCCTGAACGACGCCGGCACCGGCCGCGTCAGGGTGATCCTCGGCGTTTCCGGCCAGTGGCAGGCCGGGAAGTAGCCGGCACAAAGCAGCCGATTCCGGTCTTGTAGATTCGAGACGCTTGATGGCGAAGCTTGACGGAACTAGTTTGCACTACGGCTGCTCTCGCGCCGGTCGCAGGGAATGATCATGGCCAAATTGCTGAGATTAATCGGATGGGCCGTCGTGTGGACTGTTCCCGCAATTGGTGTCGGAGGCACTATGGCCGCCACATCCTCGCTGATCGACGTCCTGCCCGAGGCTGGCGCCCCTAGCTCAAACGATACGATCGATGTCGACACGGTGCAGCCGATTGCGAAGCCGGCGCAGCCTGCGGGTAAGCCGGTCCCGCCCGGTAATCCGCTCTGGGCAGTCCCGCTGTCGGCGCTGACCGCGACTGAGGAACGCCCGATCTTCTCGGCCAGGCGCCGGCCGCCGCTGCGCTCGGTGGCGGCATCGCCGGTGGAAGTGACCGCCCCACCGGCACCCCCGAAGGCGGCAGAGGCCCCGCCGCCGCTTGTCCTGGTCGGCGCCGTGGTCGGCGAGGGTGACGCCATCGCCATCCTCATGGACCGCACCGACCAGAGAGTGATCCGGATGCGCCAGGGCGAATCGCGCGCGGGCTGGGCATTGAGCTCCGTTCAACCGCGGGAGGTGACGTTCAAGCAGGGTAGCCGCAGCGAGGTGATCGGGCTCCAGCGACCGGAGGGGCCTTCGTTACCGCGATCTCCATCTGTCCAGCGCTAAATATGCACTCCGTCGCGATGAATGCGACGCTTGTTTAGAGGAGGCCGATTAGCTGCTTCTGTGAAGATGGCGCATCGCTCAAAATATCCTTGGTCTTCTTCAGCGCGCTGATCTCGTCCGCGTCGAAGCCGAACTCTTCAAGTACCTCGTCGCACTGCTCGCCGAATTCGGCGGCCGTGCCATCATCGTGCTCCGCTGCGGGACAGTGTGACGGGCTGGACGACCAGGCGGATGTGGCGGTCCTCCGGGTTCGGCACGTCCTGTGCGACGCCGAGATGCCTGACTTGCACCGTCGAACATCTGGTCGATCGAATAGATCGGCCCGCAGGGCACAGGAGGCACCTACCCAGTCCGCGAGCGTCGATACGTCGAGATCGATGCCTTCACGCTGGTAGACGTCGCTCTGACGATGAAGCGGCAGGTGCAGGCCATATTTGGCGAACAGGACATGGGCCAGCAGCTTGGGCCCTGCACGCCCGCGCGCAATCGGATGCGAGGGAGCCGGCGGCTGGGTGATCGCTTCGCAGGCTCGGCAGACGAGCTTCTCGCGTACGTGCTGGACCACCGTATCCATTCGGCGTAGGCCACAGGATCACCGCTTCAGCAGTCCGGGGTTTTCCTTGTAGAATCTGATCAGCTCGATCAGGTTTTCGATTCCGAAGTCGGTGAACGCCTGTACGCCGTGTTCTCCGACGCCATAGACCCAGATCGCACCGTCCTCGATCTCCATCTCGTTGGCGATGTCCCACAGCCAATCTTCATCTTCGCCGAGGTCTTTGGCGACCTTGGTAATCGTGGTGACGTGATGGACTTTGTTGACGTGCGTGGTCATGCGGCTTGAGCGGAGAACGTTGATGCCGGGGTCCAATTCCATGGCAGAAGCTCGTCGAGCCGATGAGCTGGGTGGGCGGCGATGCGGGCAAGGACATCGGCCAGCCAGGCTTGCGGATCGACGCCGTTCATTTTGGCCGTGACGATCAGGCTGTACATGGCCGCGGCGCGCTGCCCCCCGCGATCAGATCCGCAGAACAGCCAGGATTTTCGTCCAAGAGCGATGCCTCGTAAGCCCCGTTCGGCGGCATTGTTGGAGAGACATGCGCGTCCATCGTCCAGGAACAGCGTGAAGCTCGCCCAACGCTTCAGGATGTAGTTGAACGCCTTGGCCAGGTCGTGACCGCGAGACAGTTTGGCGAGGTGCTCGCGCATGTAGGCCTGAAGGTCCCCGACCAGAGGCCGGCTCAGCGTCTGTCGCACCTGCAGGCGCTCCTCGGCGCTCTTGCCGTTGATGGAGCGTTCGATCTCGAACAGCGCATCGATCCGCCGCACGACCTCGACCGCGATCGGAGAGAGCGGGATTTCCTTTTTTCCGGCGCCCTTGCGCCGGGCATTCTCTTCAATGTCGGCCATGGCAAAGAACGGGCGCCGTCCATGCGACCAGCAGGCGGCCTCCCGGATTGGCCCTGGCTGGCGTCCCGCCAGATAGAGCTGGTTGTACCCGTCATAGGCGTCGGCCTGCAGGATGCCGGCATATCGGGCCAGATGCAGTTGGGGATGTTCGCCCTTGCGGTCGCGTGAGTAGTAGAACATCGCCGCCGGTGGATCCGCGCCCCCAAACGGCCGGTCGTCCCGAACGTAGATCCAGCACCGTCCCGTGTCGGTCTTGCCCTTGGCCAGCACCGGCACGGTCGTGTCATCGGCATGCAGGCGCTCGGCCGCCATGACATGGGCTTCCACCAGGCGCAGCAGGGGATCCAGCGAGGCACAGACCGCCCCAACGGCATCCGCCATGGTCGACAGCGCGATCGACACGCCTTCCAGCGCGTAGCGTTCGGCCTGGCGGTTGAGCGGCTGATGCTGGCCGAACTTCTCGAACATGATCATGGCCAGGAGGCTCGGGCCGGCCCATCCCCGGGCGATGGCATGGAACGGCGCCGGCGCCTGGCTGATCTTCTCGCAATCGCGGCAGGAGAACTTCTCCCGGATCGTCTCGATCACCTTCCACTGGCGCGGCACCACTTCCAGCGTCCGCGTCACGTCCTCGCCGAGCTTGCGCAGGCGATTGCTGCCGCAGCATTCACAAGCCGTAGGTCCATCGATCACCACCCGCTCCCGTGGCAGGTGCTCGGGGAAGGTCTGGCGCTCGGCGCGCTTGCGCGTAAATCCCCGCACGGTCGTCGTCTTGGCCACGGCCCGTTCCGCCGCCAGTTCGTCCTCGGTGGCGTCGGCTTCCAGCTCTTCGAACGTCAGCGCCAACTGCTCGATCAGCCGCGCCGAACGCTCTGACCGTTGGCCGTAGATCTGATGCTTCAGCTTGGCGATCTGCAGCTTCTGCTGGGCAATCAGCGCCTCGTCTTCCGACGCTTTCGCGCGGGCGACCGCGAGCTCGGCGGCGATCTCCAAACCCTGGGCGCGCTCGACCGCCAGCGCCTTCTTCAGGGCGGCAACGTCATCCGGAACAGCGTCGCGGTCAGCATCCATGCGACGCAGTGAATCACAGATTGGACGTGATGAGACTCCCCACAATGGTGGCAACCGCAGATTTCTTCTCAGCCCGCGCTTTGCGGTCGCCAACTCAGTTGCGGATTCCGCCAGTCGATGCCCTCGAGCATATAGGCCATCTGCGCCGCCGAGATCGATACCGCGCCGGCCGACGCCGCGGGCCAGATGAACTTCCCACGGTCGAGGCGCTTGGCGTAGAGCGACATGCCCAGCCCATCGTGCCAAAGAATCTTGACCAGGTCACCGCGACGACCCCGGAAGATGTAGAGATCGCCGGCATGGGGATCGCGCTTCAAGCTCTCCTGGACCGTAAGCGCCAAGCTTTGCATGCCGCGACGCATGTCGGTGTGGCCAGTGGCGATCCAAACCCTGACGCCGCTCGGGATCGGAATCATCGTCGTCGCAGCAGCTCAAGAACCCGCTGCAGCGCCTCGCCATCGACGTCCCGGTCAACGCGAATACGACAGCCGCCGCCAAGCTCGATCTCGATGATTCCAGCCCTTGCACGCTGCGCAGGCGGTGAAGACACCGGTTGTGGCGCGTCGCTCGAGATTGAAGCCGCCATGGGCGTGATCTCGACAGGAACGAGAGCTGGCACGGGATCTCCGCCCAGTCGACCCTGGCGCGCTTGTCGACGCCACGTGAACAGCAGGCTATGAGCCACTCCGTGCCGGCGCGCGACGCCGCAGACCGTCTCGCCAGCCTGCAACGTCTCTTCGACAAGGCGAACCTTCTCGTCGTAACTCCATCGCCGCCGACGCTCGGCGCCCAACACATTGACCTGCATTCGCCACGTGACCTTAAAGCTAGACTTAAGGTCAAATCCTCGGGCCGCCTCTCAAACTACACAAGGCGGCCGCCCCCGGAGGGATACGGACCACCTTCCACTGGCGTGGAACGAGCTCCAGCGCCTCGGTCACGTCCTCGCCAATCTTGCGCAATCGGCCGTCGCCGCAGCATGGGCAGGTGGCAGGCACCGGATAGACAATGCGCTCCCGCGGCAAATGCTCCGGCAGCGGCCGCCGGGCTGGCTTGCGGCGCTCGAACGATGGCACCGCAATCTTCTCGGCTGCTATCTGCGCTGTGGTCTCAGCTTGCGCCGCGTTCTCCTCCAGATCGGCGAGCTGTAGCTCGAGCTGGTCCAGCAATGCGCCTCGCTCGGAGGACTGTCCGAACTGCTCGTGCCGCAGCTTCTTGATCGTGAGCTTGAGCTTCTCGATCAGCAATGCCCCCGCCTGGGCCTCGGCTTCCGCGGCCAACCGGGCCGCTCGCTCGGCGCGCAGCATCGCCTGCAGCGTGGTCATATCGTCGGGAAGAGAATCATGAGCGCCCATCGCCGACCAGAGAATCACAAGACGCGATCTCTGTCTGAACCGCTGATCCGGCCACCGATTCAAATCCCGGCGATCAGCCCGCCGCCTGAGGTCGCCAGGTATGTTGCGGCAGCCGCCAGTCGATGCCCTCCAGCAGGTAGCCAAGCTGGGCTGGGGTGATCGAGCATCTGGAGGCACGCCCTCTTCGGGCTCGGTGCGGCTTGTCTGCTGAGGCGAACGCCCGGCTTGTTGCAGGTCGGACCAAAGGCGCGCTACCTAATAGGGCGCCCCAGTTCAGTCTGCCGGATGGGCTGACTCGCACTCTTGTCCCGCTCGAGGTTGGCGCACGAATACACGATATGGGATATTCGCAATCATGCCTGAACAAAGCAGGGTAAGGTTGTGGATGGCGTAATCGTCGAGAGCATCCCAGTACTGACTTATGTTCCTTTCGAACGGAAATTGACCTCGTTTGAGCGATTTGTCTGACAGTACGACAATGTCGCTTGATTGAACTGCGGCCAATGCGTCTTCACGCTGAACGGCAAATATTCCGCCGAGACTCTGAGAAACAGGTCGAGCTGCACGCCCATAAATTTGTCGAAAATAGAAAGTTGCAGTCGCATCGTTCAGATAAGGATTGGTACGATCAAATGCGACTCTTGGGCTATCTAAACCTTCGATGGATGTCGCAATAGCCTTGTTCAATCGCTCAATTTCGGCCTGATCGGCGGGGGGCAGGCCGAACCTAGTCGCAGAAGCGTTCACAAGGAACGCAACGGCTCCACTTGCCATGACAAAATAGGTGATGCCGCGGAGCAGTCGTGGCGCCAGGTTAGGGACTGCAAATGAACGCCACCCAGTTGTTACCAGCAGCAATAGGGGAACTAATACGATTCCCACCACGACGGGCGATTTCGAGACGTCGCCCGTGAGTACGACCATGGGGACGATAAAGGAGACTGAGAAAACGACCGCGTCGAAAGGGCGGTCGATCTTGAGGATGGGCGATCGCCACCTGTCGATGAGCGCGGTGACGATAAGCGCGGAGATGACGACGACGCCAATGATCCCGATCTGATAACCCATCAGAGCCTTCGGATAGAACAGCAGAGATCCGCTTAGGCTCGAAACTCCGAACTCCGTTGCCCTGATCGCGGGCTCGTCACCTTTGATATGGCCAGCGACATAATACGTACCGATTTGTTGGGAGGCGGCCATAAGTGCCGGAATACTTATTGCAGCGACGATGGCTCCGGAAATTGAAATGTTCTTTATGCGTGGTCCAGGCGGTCCGCGCCACGACAGAAAAATAACGTAGCAACAAAGTATGAGAAAAATCGGCCCAATATACGCTGCAGTTATGAATCGCATCAAAACCAGCGCGCCGCCCAGAAAGCCGGCGGCCACGCAGTATCTCCGAAACTCGAAACCTTCGGTCCATGTTAGTGCGCAGACGAATATCCCAAACAGGCACATCGCAGCAAAATCGATCCTATAATCGGCGATGCCTCCTGCAGTCTTGAACACGCATATGCAACCCACGAATATGCTGATCGCGATCCACGCGGACGCAGTGTCGCCGCGAGGTCCTCGAATGGTGGCAAACATGACCCACTGAGCCAACAGAAAATAAATCAGGTTTGGTGTCAGCAATGCGGCCCGGCTTGTTCCGAAAGCCAACGCCGCAAACGCCCCATGCAATGGAAAGGTTATTCCGGTCGGTAGCGGCGAAACGAATACTTGCTTGAAAGCAGTGAGACCTCGCTGAGACAGGTCGTCGAGGAAATTGAATGTTGCCGAAAGATACGTAAGCTGATCATACGCTTGCGGGTAGTATGGCGCTACCCGAAGTTGAACATGGGTGTAAAAAACTGCGGCTTCGAGCGCGAAGGCGACGGCCAGCCATGGGGCAGGCCGCTCTATTGGCCCATTGCTTGAGCTCAAACGATCTATTTCCAGTTGACTTAATCTCCTGTCCAGGCATTGCGAAGCCTGAGATCCGCGACAATGGTGCCTAGACTGCTGACAAAATCAGAGCGCCGATCTGCGGATGAATCGACAATGGCAACCCAGTCATGCTCGGCAGATCTTTCGATCCTCAGTCGAAATTCGGCCGGCCACCAGTCCGCCTGGCGTTGATTGATAAGAGCAATCAATTCTGCTGCTGTTCTCTTCCGCCTGTTGATGATTTTCATGGTAGTTGTCATCTGTTTTCGCCGATGGAACGCCAATAGGATCGCTGACCGGAAGCTAGGATAGCAATGGGGCCTCCGGGGGGCAACGCAGCGGCGGATTTTCCTTCGGCTAGAGCGAGATTCTGGCACATGAACCATTGCAAAATCTGGCGTCCGCTCTTCTGCATCAAGCTACCGGGGCGAAGGCAGGTATCAAATCGGTCCGTGGAACAGCCGGTTGCTTGATTTTTGGGATTGCACGCTCCATCACTCACGCGTTGCATCGCGCAAGTTTGTCCTGAGATGCTGTTCGCAGCGCCAGTTAGATTAGGGTCGAGGCCCGGGCCTCGCCTGAGCTATACCTCCCCAATTCTGCTGTGGATACAATCGCTCTTAGGAAACGACTGATCCACATGATAATGTTATAGGGACAAGCTTGGGACGGTTTAATGACGAGCGTAGTCTTAGGTGCAACCGGAATCGTTGGCAGTTACATCGTCGATCGACTTGTGCGCGCCGGTGAGAGGCCGATTGCGCTATCACGTTCGGGGCGCAAGAGCACGAGCGATGTCGAATGGTTCCAAGGAGACTTAGCTGCGCCGGAGGGGCTGAAACTTCCGCCATTCCAGACCCTCTATTGCACGGCGCATGTGGGCCTTCTTGCCAAAGCGCTGCCATTCCTTTCAAGCGCGTCGCTAAAGCGCGTTGTTGCCTTCACATCGACAAGCATCGTCACGAAAATAGACTCTGAGATCCTCGCCGAGCGCGAGAGCGTCCGGTTATGGGCTGAGGGCGAGCAACAATTAATCTTAGCGTGTGAGGGGCTTGATGTCGATTGGACAGTGTTGCGTCCAACCATCATCTATGACGAGGGTCGGGATGCCAACATCACACGGCTTTCGCGGCTTATCGACAGACTTGGCTTCATACCGCTGGCGGGTCGCGGGTCGGGTTTGCGTCAGCCGGTGCATGCTGAGGATCTTGCGATTGGCGCGATTGCGGCGGCCAGCAGTGCTAACGCGGCCAACAAGATCTATGCGATTCCAGGACGAGATACGATCACCTATCATGAGATGGTCGGCCGTATTTTCGATGGACTGCACCGACCGCGGCGCATCGTCGCCGTGCCTTGGCCATTGTGGAGGGCTGCGTTTGTGCTGGCCGGGCCATTCATCTCCGATACAAACACCGCCATGGGCAGTCGTATGGCGAAGGACATGACTTTTGATCCTACTCCTGCGATACAGGATTTCGGCTGGACCCCGAGGGAGTTTCAACCGAAGTTCAAGTGACCTTGGTCCGTATGCGGACCGGAGCCCGTTGGAACGTACGACAAACCTACGGTGCGCTCGATATTATGAACTTGAGGATGGGAATGATCAAATCGCCGGAGATCGGATCTTGGACAGTGAACAGTTCATCGACCATCATCAGGGACAGCTGGATCGATTTGCGGGCCGACGACTGTGCGACGCCTGGTGGCGTTAGCGTCTCGCCCTATTACGTTCTGCGCTATCCGGACTGGGCCCATTCCATATGTTTCGACCGCGATGACCGAATTTGCGTGGTTTGGCAGTATCGGCATGGAGCCGCCCGAGTGATGATGGAGCTACCGGGAGGTGTTGTCGCAGCCGGGGAGGCTCCGCTCGAGGCTGCGAAGCGGGAGTTGCTCGAGGAAACCGGTATTCGCGGCGGCCAATGGCGCGCCTGCGGGAATTTCAGCCCCAACCCGGCAACTCACACCAACCGCTTTCATGTATTTGCGTGTAGGGTACAGTCTATTGAAACTCCGCGGCCGGATGCATCGGAGGAAATTCGAACTGAGTTCATTACACTCGATCAACTGAGGGTGGCAATCGACACCGGAGACTTTGGTCAATTGCTTCATATCGGCGCGCTGTGCAGGGCGTTGAACCGTATTTGAGCGAAGGCACTCATGGGAGATGAGAGTATCTGCTCAAGCGGTTACTTCACGCGCGTTGTGGTAATCATCGAGAACGCTCTCAATGTCTCCGTGCAATCTTACTTCACCGCGTTCCATCCAGACCGCTTTGTTGCACCATTTTCGGCAAATTTCGCTGCTGTGGGATGCAAGGACCAGGATACCTGCCTGTTTAACGAACGTCTCGATCCGTAGCTGCGCCTTCGCCAAAAAGGTCGCATCGCCCGCGACAATCCACTCGTCCATCAGAACAATCTCGGGGGCGAAACAGGTGGCAACTGCGAACGTCAGCCTAGACATCATTCCCGACGAATAGGTGCGGACCGGAATATCGAGATAGTCACCGAGTTCGGTAAATTCGACGATATCCTTCATCCGGTCTTCGATTTCGCTTGCCGACAGGCCGAGGATCAATCCGCGCAACCGTATATTATCATAGCCGCTGATGTCACCATCGATCCCGAGGCTGATGTCGAACATGGGTGAGATTCTACCGAGACTTTTTACCACCCCGGTCACCGGCTCATAAATGCCGGCCATCGTTCGTAACAACGTCGTCTTGCCTGCACCGTTGCTGCCGATTAGGGCGACGCGATCGCCGGTACGAAATTTTAGCGATACGTTTCGTAGAGCTTGAACAACAATACGGTGACTGGCGTCGCTCGCGAGCTGTCCACCGGAGCCACGAAACAGCAAGCTTTTCTTCAGCGAACGTGAGCCCCCATGGTAGATTGGAAAGGATACGCTGACGTTGTCGAGCGATAGCTCGCTCTTGTGATTGATTGAGCGGGTTGCCATCGATCTTAGACCCAGTAGGAAATGCGCGATCGAAACCGCACAAAGAATGCGCCGAAGACGACGACGTTGACCAGCGTAATCAGTAGAACGGCAATATAGTTCTTGGCCGAGGGTAAGCTCCCGAGCAATGGCGCGCGCACAATTTCCAGTAAATGGTAAAACGGGTTGAAGTCGGCAATGAAAGTCCGGCTCCGGAGCAACTCTGGCTTCCACATGATCGGTGTCGCGAAGAACACGATCTGAACTACCGAGTTGATCAACTGGGGTACGTCCCGAAACCGCGCGGACACCATGCCGATAAAAAGCGTGGCGACTGCCCCGTTTAGTAGGACAAGCAAGAGACCTGGAATGGCCAGCAGCGCTACGGTGCCTGGCCAAACGTGAAGAAAAAGCACGATGCCAAAATAGATTACAAGATTGTGAGTAAAGATAATCAATTTGCTCCAGCTCGATCGAAAAACATAGACAGAGTAGGGCAATCTGATTTGTTTGATGTAGGATTCTGCGCCCGTGAAAAGGGCGCCGCCCTCGGTGAGAAAGCTGGACATGAGATTCCACACCAGCAAGCCAACACACAAATAGGGCAAGAAATCGTGGATCGTCGTGTTGAACAATTCCGCGTAAAGCACGCCGAGCGATATGACCATGATGGCCATGCTCGCGGTTAGCCAAAATGGCCCCAACATCGAACGACGATAGCGCTGCAGAATATCGTTCCAGCCAAGCCGCAGCCAGAGTGGCCAAAGAGCCAGTCCGTTTCTTAAGTCTGAAATTGCCGGCGCGAGCGGGAAGCCGGTGCCGCCCTGCGTTACAAGGTAACGCAAGCGTTCTTGGGGGTCTTCTCGAACCGTTGTCATATATCGAATAATCCGACAGGTGGTGTCCTCGCGAGCGAGTAGGTAGCCTATTTTAGAGGTGAAGGAAACGTCTCTTGCAGTCCCGCGGAACCGCTTTGAATCTGGCCATCGCGCGATGCTAACCAAATTTGACACGACGGACCGGCCATCGCAACGTTTAGGCGCGACAGGGTTGAGCAAGTGACTCGGCATTTGCCGTTGCAACAAATGAGATTTGAGGGTGTCAATTTCCGTTTGGGCCCAACTAATGCTGCAAGGGGGCGACACCTGCGATCGTGCGTGTAAACAGAGCGAGGTTGTCGGGGGAGGCCGATGGCGCGGCCAAGCAACAGGTTCGCTGGCGATTGGCCTGTGTCGATGCGATCCGCGACGAGCTTGCAAGATCGCGGCAAGGTACTGATGGCGAGGGCTAGACGAACTTGCTCGCCTGGAAGGCACTGCAGGATCTGGATAGAATCGAAAGGATACATACGGATGTCGCGGGAGCCTGTGCTCAACGAGCTGCGCGATCTCTTCGCGTCCGCGCTGCGGCTTCATAGGTATCGGCGATGCGTGCCCGGAAAACGAGTTGATCGAATTCGTTCAAGGCCCGTTCTCGCCCCGCCGCGCCAAGTCTTTTCGCCAGCGCGGGCTCGTTAAGAATACGATTTAGCGCCCGTGACAAAGCTTGCGGATCATTTGGAGGGACAGTCAACGCTTCCAGCTCATGTCGTGCAACTAGAGGAACAGTAGTGGCTAAATTGGTATTGACAATGGGTAAGCCTGTGGCCATCGCCTCAACTTGGACAATTCCGAACGCCTCGGCCTCGGTGACAGATGGAAATGCAAAAACCTGCGCTGAATAGAAAATCTGCCGAATCTCGTCGCGGGTCACGCGGCCTGCAAAATGGATTCGATCGGAAACGCCATGTACGCTAGCCAACTGCTGCAATTCTGCCAGCGATGGACCTTCGCCGACAATAGTGGCGTGACCGTCAATGGTTCGCATTGCGCGGATCAGCACATCGTATCCCTTGTAAGCGACAAGACGGCCCACTGCCACGATATGGCGCGGTCGCTGTCGCCGAAGCTCATCGACGGCCGCGCGCTCCCCGGCATTCGACGTGTGCCAAAAGTCTAGATCCATGCCGTATGGAAGAACGGTGCATTTCCCGGCGTGAGGCTTTAGAAATTCCGAATTTTCGATCATCGGATGCCCCGATACTACTATTCTGTCAGCTCGGGCTAGCACGCGGCCGATAAGCGGTGCGACAAGCCGTTTGAGAAACGGGTAGCCAATGATGTCGGCGTGCCAATAAACGATAAGTGCAACGTTTCTGGGTAAGCCAACCAGGATTGCTATATCGTTCAATGGGTAGGGGGCATGGTGAATGACAATATCGGTCGATCGGACGCGCCTTAAGAACATAGGAATATAGTTCGGTGCGAGCGGCGTCGAAAATAGCGTGCCAAGCGATGCCACTGCTTCGACCGGGATGCCCTCTAGTTGGTATCGGTGTCCCAAGCCGAAGCGGCGCGCGGTCAGAATTGAATGACTAACATTCGGATCCGACGCATGCGCGAGACTGGACATCACCGCGGGTATGCCGCCCTCGATGTCTGGTCGATAGACTTTGTAGGCGTGAAGTATACGCAAGGGTGTTGGTCGTATTCGTTCTCTGCAGTGGGCTAATATTGAGCCGGCGGATGCCGGTCATACATTTCGAAGGTTGCTCGTTCGGCCCTTGAGCTGCGACTCTCTTGAAGCGTATGTTCTGCTTTGGTGTATTGCGATTATTCGTGACGGTTGAAGGATTGAAAGCCGTGTCGCTTTATAAGTTCGTCGCGTTCAGCAAGTTTCAGGTCTTCACGCATCATCTCGCTTACAAGATCGCGGAATGAGGTCTTTGGTGCCCAACCAAGCTTCTGCCTGGCCTTAGAAGCATCCCCAAGCAGCGTCTCGACTTCCGTCGGCCGAAAATAGCGCGGATCAATTGTGATGATGCATTCGCCGGTTTCGCTATTGTAGCCTTTTTCGTCCGCCCCGCCGCCCTCCCAGCGGATCTTGATGCCGACCTCCTCGGCAGCAAGATCGATGAAATCGCGCACCGAGTGCTGCTCGCCGGTCGCAATCACGTAGTCCTCGGGCGTTTCCTGTTGCAGCATCAGCCACTGCATCTCGACGTAATCTCGCGCGTGGCCCCAATCACGCTTCGCTCCGAGATTGCCAAGATACAGGCGTTCTTGAAGACCAAGCTTAATACGTGCCAAAGCACGTGTAATCTTGCGTGTGACGAATGTCTCTCCTCGCAACGGAGATTCGTGATTGAACAAGATTCCGTTGCAGGCATAGATGCCATAGGCCTCGCGATAGTTTACCGTGATCCAGTAGGCATAAAGCTTGGCGACTGCGTAAGGCGAGCGCGGATAGAACGGGGTGGTTTCTTTTTGTGGCATTTCTTGGACGAGACCGTAAAGTTCTGACGTGGACGCTTGATAAAATCGCGCCTTCTTTTCCATTCCCAAAATACGCATTGCTTCGAGAATGCGCAGCGGACCAAGCGCGTCGGAATTCGCTGTGTACTCCGGTTCTTCGAAAGACACGCCGACGTGGCTCTGGGCCGCCAGATTGTAAATCTCATCCGGCTGCACGTCCTCTACAATACGAATTAGGCTCGAGGAATCCGTAAGGTCACCATGATGCAGGGTGAAATCAAACCCCTTCTCGTGTGGGTCATGGTATAGATGATCAATTCGATCGGTATTGATCAGCGACGTCCGGCGCTTGATGCCATGAACCGAATAGCCCTTGGTCAGTAGCAATTCGGCGAGATAAGCGCCGTCTTGACCGGTAGTGCCGGTGATCAATGCAGTCTTTTTTGACATGAGAGAAGGGCTCTTATTGCAGGCGAGGACATTTCGCCGGCGGGAAGCGTGGCTCAAGTGGAGATGAAGCTGGAAGTCCGTTTTTCGGCCTTTTAGGATAGATCGACGGTCGAATCAATGTCGGTCAGACCGGTTTCGGAACCGGCGCCAGAGGTTGATAAGATTTGTCCTCATCTCGGGCGCAATTCGGCCATTCCAATGTAAGGCAGCCTTCATCACTATGATCATCATGTACAGGTCGAACCTGCGCGGTGATCCTGATCGATCGAGTTTCTCTTCGACGACGGCATGAGTATAATTCCATAACCAGCGATCGGGCACTTTGCCGAATAGCGTTTTGTGCACGTCATTGATTTCAGCATGCACCTTAACGCGAGATCCTAGCGTCTTATTCTCAGCGTACAGTCGCGAACCGGCCAATTTCTCTTCCACATAGGCGAAGTGGACACCGACCTTTGCCAATCTCAGCCAGTACTCATAGTCCATACAAAAACGGAGCTTTTCATTGAGAAAACCATGCTGATCGACAACGCGCCTACGAAAGAATGTTGCGGGTTGACAAATGAAACACGTGTCCATGAGGCGTGGAAAGTCCCAGGGTTCGGTAGGATAGGCCTCGAAGGCGTAATCGCTGAGGTCGATGTGGTCAGCCATGCCGTAGACCACATCGACGTCCGGGTGGGTTTCGAAGAATGCGACAACGTGCGCAATCGCGCCCGGGTAATAGACGTCGTCCGAATTCAGCCATCCGATGATTTCGCCGTCGGTGGCGCGGATTCCCTTGTTGACCGCGTCAGTCTGTCCTCTGTCTTTTTCCGAGACCCATTTGACGCCGTGGCCGAAACACCTCAGCACATCGATAGTGTCATCGGTGCTTCCGCCATCGAATACGACATGTTCGATCTCCGCGCCGGACTGTGTGGCGACGCTCTCGAGCGTGCGCTGAATGAATTGCCCTTGATTGAAGGAAGGGGTCACGACGCTAACTTTCATGTGAGTATCTTTTCTGGAAACAGCATCATGCTCTGACCATCAGAGCTTGCGATCGTACATTTGGTTAGCATAGCCGAAAGCTCCCGCTGATCGTCGCCAAGCGCAGTCAGCGCAGGAACGAAGCAAACAGAAAAATCGATGTCAAAGTATCCACCCGCTAAAGGAAGTTGAATTGAGACGGCCCCATGGTGACCCCGCAGTACAGTGACCTCACCCTTTGTGTTGCTATCTTGCCGGACGCGCGCAGTCACCCTGGAGATCGGCGCCCAGTTAGGAAGAGTTATTTCGACGCTTAGGGTACGCGCATGCTCTGAAGGCACAACCTGCAACTTTACGTTTGGGCCCACCCAGCCGTCCTCATGCGCCCCCAATAGAATGTTGGATCGGATTCCCTTACGTTTGGCCTGCTCAAAAATTTCCCAGTATTGTTGGGCCATTAGTCGTGAATTTGAGAATTCGGTTGCGCGTAAGTTGCCAACCTGCACCAACCGAGCGGCAAGCTCCTTATCTTGAGCGAGAGAGAGGATCGCTTTGGCGATGTCTTCAGGGACGCGCGGATTGAACAGGATCGCTGCGTCTCCCACTACTTCCGGCAGCGAAGTGACGTCACTACATGCGACGGGCACACCGGTCGCCATGGCCTCGACGACGGGCAGGCCGAAACCTTCGTAGAGTGACGGAAAGATCACTCCGCAACTATTCGTAATCAGCGCCAGAAGTTCGGCGCTGGCGAGATAACCCGGAAACAGAACATGGTTTTCCAACCCAAGGCGGCGCGCCGCCTGCTTTAGCCATTGTTGCCGGGCACCCGGCGCGCCCGTGCAGACGAGACGAATATCGTCGGCGAGCCCTGCGCGGCGCGCTAGTCCGAACGCCGTCAGCAGCATCTCGTGATTCTTGTGCTTCCAGAAATTCGCAGGGTAGATCAGATATTTCGCCGCTACGAGTTGGAGCCGGTCTAGGACTGTATCATCCCGCGGCGCATTGCGCAGACTGTGCTGAGAAATGTGCAGGTGGATAGTCTTGATGTCGGTCGGGTCGAGCTTTCCTTCGGCGATTGCCGCATCTCGCGAGAAATCGGAAATGGCGACCAGTGTGGTGGACCTGCGTGCGGCCTCGGCGAAGGTGCGGTCACGGTGCGCGACATCTTCCGCCGTAAAGAATTCTGGATAGGCTTTATACTGCAGATCGTAGATGACGCAGACCGTTGGAACATTCGGCTCAAAATAGGTTGGTGCGGTAAACGGGCAAAACAGCAAATCTACATTGAGATCCCGCAACAGGGACCGCGAACGTCCGCGCTTTGACAGTGTCAGCAAGGAATGTCCAAGTCGACCAACCAGGCGTCTTAGTCGCTCCGGCGAATGAGCCAAAACGCGGGAAAATATTCTTGTCCCGAGGGACCGCAAAGCCGGTGGCGTGCCGGCGTCGAGAATCATCAAACGCCGGACATTCGCGCTATCGAGGGTTGCGAGTTCTTCGTGGGCTGCGGCCTGAGTTAGCAGTACGAACTGGGTTTGAGGCGCGAGCTCTGCGAGACGGCGCAACAGTTCAAGTACGAATACCTTGGCGCCACCGTTTTCCCCGCCTGGAAGGACCGGTGTCAGATCGACCACGATAGTTCGCAATTGATTGGTGGGGCAGAGAGTCAAATCCAGTCTTCCTCTTGTCAGCGCCTGCTTACCCGGAATCGGGCAAGCCACTTAGGGTGAGTTAATTTCCAGAGACGACTGTTGAAAATCCGGCCAATCACGGCATCTCGCTCCTTGATCGTCGCATCTCTCTCCTTGATCGTGGCATCTCTCTCCTTGATCAGGGCATCTCTCTCTTTGATCAGGGCATCTCTCTCTTGGATGAACCGTTCGAGCTTGTGCATCGCCTCAAGACGTTGTTCCGCGTCGGTCCTTGCACGAAGCAACGGGAACGTTTCAAATTCGTCGAACACGTTTGGTGGGCTGGCGAAATGCTTTTTCAAGTCCGCGTGTTCGTGGGCCAGATAAAAGCGGTTTACACCGTCGAAGTACACAAACGAATAATTGGCGCTGAGAACGCGAGGTTCCCATTCCATATGAGACTCGATCCGGGTCTGCGGGATCGTTGCCTCGATCAAGATGACGATCGGACGATATTGCCGGAGATCGAGCCCCTTCAGAACTTCGGCTTCCCATCCCTCAACATCAATCTTGAGAAAATCGATGTCGCGTCCCGGGCAGTGAAGCTTCAGCAGATCCGTTAGCGGCGCCACGGCGACGGTTCGCGTTGAACCCGGCACGCCAGTGTTTTGGGCTTTGTCCTGGACCCGAGAATCGAAGGACGACAATTCCCCGACATCGGGTTCGAAGAATTGTGCTTCTGAGGTGGTGGCGCCAGCGCCACAATGCAGATTAGTATCGCGTGGTCGCTCCGCGGCCAAACGCTCGAAGAGTTGCTTGTTGGGTTCGATATTCAGCCCGGTCCAACCGAGATCGTAGAACCACTTGGTGACGCTCAGGTTCACCGGATCAGCGGCGCCGACATCCACGTAGAACCCCGTTTTGCGGCCGGCAAATACTCGCGCCAGCATCACGTCTTCAAAATTTTGTGCGTACGAGATCAAGCTTTGGTCCCTGGTCTAGAGATCGATATCCACGCCATCGTGGCTTTTTCTCTGCAACCTTGAGGGGAATACATCAAGTATCAAAAACTTGTTTGATGGGTCCGTGTGGCGCCGAGATCATTTGGTCACAGCTCATATTGTGGTCGGACGACGAACGGCAACTAGATCTGGTTTGACGCGGCCCGTGCAAGGCCGGCTGGAGCCATCAACCGGGTTGCTATTGTCGTTATGCCTCACTTCGATGATTAGCACATAGATCGTTTAATCCGAATCTCGGTGTCATTGAAACTCCACGTAAATAAGCAGCGGGTTTGACATGAAACACGAGACGCTGATCGTAATTCACGACCGCCATCTTCCTTGCAAACCACAATTGCAATCGCAGATTTCCTCGCAAATCTTGCACCAGTTCCACAAGGTAAATGTTGACGATGCCGCCGGATCTTGAACTGGAACGATCATTAGATCCAAGAAGACAAACAAGCCGGCCCGCGGGCACATTTGTTGATTAGTTCAAGACGACATCCCGCGTTGGGTCGTGAGCTTTCAGTTTCAGAAACTTTATTGTTTCGGGGGAATGCTTCGCCCTGGCAGGCAGCAGCTCCTTGAAGGTCAGCCCAAGGGCTTGACGCTTCGCTCAATTCCGAAATCCCTCATGCGCAGAATCATCGGTCTAACATCACCGTTGGTAGGCATCGTTCCACCGACGGGAACGTCGATTGTGATGCTGATCGAACTCTTGCCGGCGGTTGCGTCGATGGGAATTCTGATTTCGCCTGGCGGGATCTCAGTTGTGTGAGCGCCGGCGCTATCTGAGATAGTAACACGAAACTCTTGAACCTCCGGCGGCGCCCGCGGACCAGGTTGGATGTTGGCGAAGAGGGTGGCCGGACCTGTCCTTCCCGTCACAACCAGAAAGGCAGTTTTTGCGCCGCCCAGCCAGATCCCTCCGGGCTCAATGCCATTGGGATTGATCACGTCGGCAAGCACGGTCCAGCCGCCGTCGTCGATTTCCCAAAGGCTGTAGGTCTCGCCGTCCCAGATCCGCCGCGCGCCCCAGAGGGGGGCGCGGATCGTGTCGTTACGGTCTGTGATGATGTAACGGATTGCGGTCGGGTCCACAGGCTTTGCTCGTTCCATGAACGGGATAACGTGGGCCTGCGCCATGTAGATCCGATACGGCGCGATCAGGAGGGGCATCTCGGACAGGTAGAACACGGCCCATTCATTCCCGACGTCGTCGCGTACGGCCAGCAAGGTGGGTGCATGCTGCACTAGACCGCTGATCGTCTCCGCTTCGCGATAGGCCTTTTGCTGAAGTGCGTTATGCGTGAAGTGGATCACATTGGCCTGCACGACGGTGCGTTCCGCCACCACGACAAGCAGGAAGGCGGTGATGACGGCTGTGATTTCGACACGCAGCGGCAGTCGTGGCTTTGCGAATTCAGCTAGGCAGATCCCGCCACCGACGGCAAAAAAGCCAATTATCCAGAAATTGACGCTGATGATCTTGTAAGCGGCATAGCTGTAGTGCTCGCCAACGGCGAAATGAAGGAAGATCGCTGCCACGGTCGCCAAGGCAAGGATAGCCCCCCAACGCGTGCGTTCGACCCAGGCACCGAGCAGCGTCACGGCGCTGAGTAGGGCGCCAATTATCCACGGTAGTGCGATCCAGCGGCGTTGGGCGTATTCGCCACCCAGCGCCCACACGGTGTCTGGAAGTCGACTCAACGCCAAAAGCCCTTGGAAATAGCCATCACCCGGCCGGATCGCCGCCAGCGTCGTCGAATACTGGCTTTTCAGCATGTTCATCAACGCGTCCAGGCCGGGCCACGTCAAAAGCACGAAAACCGGGACGGCAATGCAGCACACCAACAGGGTCCGGCCAATTACCAAACGGAGTGAGGTGCCAGGCGTGATGATAAAAGCCATTGCGATTACCAAACCGATAAACGCTAGTTCGACATAAGCGAGCACGGCGGCTGCACTGAGCACACCGATCAGCGCACTCGCGCCCCACAGGTTGATGTTGCCGCCGGCGCGAAGCGCTAGTGCGGCGATCAGCGGCAGCAGGGGCAATAGCAGAAGCTGATCGAAATTGCCGGCAAAGACGATATTGGCAGGCCAGCCCGCTCCTGCCAGAAGGGCCAGGCCGAGTGCGGCTTCGGTACGTCCGAAGCTAGTACGGGCAAAGCCGATCAGAGCGCTGGTGTTGGCGAACAGCAGCAGCAGGCAGAACGGCGCCATGACCTGATCGGCCTTGACGCCAAGCCCGAGAGAAAGGTGCGCCAGAATGGCGGATGAGGCGTTGCGGGTATTCATCAAATGCGAGGCGTATTGATGCAAGGGCGACAGCCCGCCTTCGGCGCCCCGGGCCACGGCCGACAGATAGTCGGCGACCATAATGTAAGACCACGGGTCGGCTGTGGTCGAATTGACGAAATCGCCGAGGCCATACCGCAGGGTCGCGGGCATTATGAGCAGCGGCAGTAGGGCCGCGGTAGCCCAGAGCCACAGCCGGTCCGGTCGTGTGTCCACGCCATTCGCTACGACGCGCCGGTTGACTGAGAGCCGCAACGCCCCGCCGAGGACGGCGAGCAGCAGGGTGGCGATCCAGACCGGACCGAAGATGCTTTTCAGCGGAACCGACGCCCACGCCGCGCCAGACAGCACAATGATCCACAATGCAAGGGTCGCTGCCGGTCCGGCGAACAGCGCGCCCGACCAGCGATGCCGGCCATGTCCTGCGAGATGCAAGAGCGCGTACCCCGGCCATATCATCACGAGAAAAGCCACCAACGCGATCAATGCGGAGGGCAATGGCTGGAACAGGATGGTGTTGAGCATAGGGATTCGGGTCAGTTTCGGAAGGCGTCTTAGACCACACTATGGGGAATTGGAAGCGACCGGGGTGAACAAACTGCTTTCGGAGCGCGAATGGTCGACGCGTTCCGACAGGTCGGTTACCGAACGGATCGAAGGCTCATAACGCATGTTCAGTGCTCGAGCAGGGTTGGCGTCCATTGTATTGTTCGCTATCAGCAACACTTACCGAGCGAACAGAGAAGCAGCCTGTTTCGTCGGCAAACATTTCGATTTCTGCTTTCGGACAGCGGGCCAATGCGCGCATTTTATGTTTCGGCCGGCATTCAATTCGCGTCCATTCTCTTTCTTGGATTGCCGATCGCCTTAGCTCTCATCGCTAGCGACCGGTCCCGGTACGCGTCGGGCTGGCTCTTATTGTCTCCGGCATTAGGGGCAACTGTCTATTTGAGTGCCGGGACCATTCTGCACAGCTTCGGTCTTAAGTCGGCTGCGGTATTCTGGGGCATAGTCGGTCTGGCGGCTATTTGTTTGGTCCTCCTGCCGGGGCTTGCGAGACGCCCTCCTTTCCACGTTTTGCTCAGTGGCATCGGCCTCTGTTTCGTCGGCGCCACCTTGGCAATTGCCGTGAATTCGGCCGATCTGCTCTTCGCAGGCCTCGATTATTTCCCGCTAACGAACGACGACACATTTTCCTATCTGGGGCTTATCGATCAGTTGAGAAGCGTCGGCTGGATTGAGCCCCGGATGTCCTATCCGGCGGGGTTTTCCCCACTGATTGACCATGCTGAGACAGTGCGCGCACCATCCGCTATCCTTACCGCCGACTTTGCTGACATCCTCGGGTTGAATACTCATTCCGCGTTTTTTCTGTCACAGCGTATCGCGCTCCCGATGATTGCTTTGGGCGCCACGTCAATCGTGATGCTCGTGACGCGCAGCTTGACCGCCTCGGCACTCTGTTTTGCGTCCTTGATCTTTGGCAACGTGTTGCTGCACCAGATATTGCAACAGTTCAATTCCAGTACCATGGGCGCCGTAGTTGCGCCCGTAATTATCGCGGCCGCGATCTGGGCGTTTCGCGCGGAGCGAAGCGAAAACGAGATGATCGCGGGTTGCGCATTGGCGGGATGGGCCTGTGGGGCGATGGCGATCACATCAATGGAGGCCCATCCATTTTACCTTGTGGTGTTCGGCGCTATCGCAATCGTTCCTATTGTTAGCAGTCAGCGCTGGATGCCGACGTTCAAAGGGGCCGCCGCATTTACTGCATTGTATCTGGCTTCGTCGTTTCCCCTGATCTTGAACGTGTGGCCAGCCCTTATTGGTCAGTTTTTGAGCGCCGGGCATGGACATCCCGGAGATTGGATTGCTGCATCTGGATTTTTGATGCAAGCGGCGGGGGTGACACTAACCACCGCTGATAGTTTGACGGCCTATCCTCTTATTCCGCGCCTCGCCGCGCTCGCCATGTTGGGGGCGGTCATCGTCTCGATCATCGTGTTAGCTTGGAGCGCAAAAAGGGCGGACAATACTGAAGCCGTAATACGGAGCGACCTTCTTGCGCTGTTCATCCTTGCCCTCTTGGTGGCGGTCTTTCAGGCAATTCTCTACGTTCGCGGATTGGGTTACGGCCTGCTTAAAATCACGGACTATTTCGTATTCGTTGGGGCAATTATCGTCCCTGTCGCAGCATTTCAAATCAGGCTGACGAAGTACAAGATCGTGGGCGGTATGCTGGTCTGTCTGATCGGGGCCTATTGCATCATCGCATTCATTGAAAAAGAAAAGGTCCTGAGGCTCTACCGCGACAGAACCGCCCTCATGCCGTTGCCACCTGCTTATCAACTGGATCCGCATTCTGCACGCGCCACGGTGTATCCCGACCTGAGCGCCGAGCCGTTAAACTTGTTCCTGTATCAGAACCGGTATGGGCCAAACAGGGTTGCGTTTCGCGCTTCGGAGACGACACGGTTCAGCCCCCTTGGCCCGCCGGATGCAGCCGCATCGAGAAAAATCGCCAGGCTTTTCCGCGTTGGAGCGTTGGGGGCCACCGTTGCCGATATCACCTATTCGCTTAATCCGTCCTCGATTGTGTTGGCCACCGCGCCTTTGGAAGGACAGGCTCATCTTGTCCTTCCTGATTCTCACTGGCTTGCACCGTCAGGCGGTAGCACGGTTGATTTGCTGTGGCGTTGGCTAAGTGTATCTGGCAGATTTGTGCTCTATGGGCCGTTGGCTCAGGGCCAAAGATCTCTTGAAGTCCATCTGGCTGCTGGCCCAGACCTCCGTCCGGACAATCGAATCGAACTCTATATTTCAGGCAAGCTTCTCCTGAGCCTCCGTTCGAGCGAATTGCCGCGCCAAATTGCCGTCGCCTTGCCGGCCCTTTCGGGAATTGAGAACGAAGGCGAAATACGAATCGTTGGGCAGGTAGGCGGAATTCATCAACTCTCCGTTTCGATGTTGACTAGCGTTGTTCGCTGAAGGCGCGAGATAACGCTTTGAAAGAGGAAAACCATGCAGCCAAAAACTCTAGTCTAGCTGGGAAGCCGTTATGGAGCATTTTCCGATCGAGATATGGCCGGATTTCAAACTTAGTGCTAGGTACGGGCGTCGCGAGGGCTCTCAATAGATGTTTCTTATCTGGTTATTCGCGAAGGTATTGGCGGCGATTTGGCTTCTCGGATTGGCCGGTGGCTTCGTGGCCATGCAATTTTCGGACAGGCGGAAGTTTGTGCTTCTGCTCGCGCCCGCCTGCGGCTTGCTGACGCTTCCGATCCTAGTGACCTTAATTTACTCAACGGACAGGTTTTCGTTCCTACTTTCCGCTGTGATAGCGCTCGTCCTTTGCAGTGCGGCTACAATCTTCAGCGGGATTAAATGGCGGCCGTCGTGCGAAGACGCTTACACGTCGATCGCGCTTGTGATTTTGGTCGGAGCGGCGGCAACTTGCCTGTTTTGTGCTTCTACGATCACCGCTGGGTCGCCGGCCATTCTTTATATCGACGGGTCTGATCATGGTGGCTACGCTCAGGCCGCAGACTGGTTGCTCTCTCATGCGTTCGGTCAGCAGCCAATCGTCAATCCCGAGCATCCATATGAAAGCTGGCCCGCCTTGATCTTCACGAACGATTACCGGTATAGCGCCTTCGTCGCGCTCGCGCTTACGGCCATGCTTAGCCAGACCTCCGGCTTGTTCGCTTACGATCCGGCTTGTGCCGTCGCCTTCTCGGTCGCCTGTCTGTCGATCGCAGCGGCATTTGCTCGATCAAAGACATCTATCGTCGGGCTTTCGCTTTTTTTGCTTACGACCGCGTGGTTCGAGCTTGGCCGAGACGGTTACTTTGGAAAATTGCTGGCTTTTCCGTCGTGTCTATTCTTGCTCGGCTTGTTTATGACGTCATCTCGTGAAATGACGCCGCAAAAGCTGGCCCTTCTCGTTGTCCTTACGGTGGGTGTTGCCACTCTGCACACCGGCGTGGGGACAGGACTCCTCTTCGGTGCGATCGCGGGTTTATTTATTTGCGTCGATGTCTTTTTTAGGATCGGCGAGCGTCAATCTTCACATGCGGCACCTATTATCTGGCTCGCAGCAATCACGCTTGTTGCGTTCGCCAGTGGCGGAATGTTTTCCCGGCCTGTCATAATGCCTAGTACGCCGCCAGGCTTCTTTATTAGCTGGCCTGCACTCTTGCCTCATCTTCTCGAGATTCAAAACCCAACGCGGAACTATCTCACGATTTCGGAAGCCTGGCTTTATGTCGGTTCAGCAGCAGCCCTTTCGTTGCACGTCGCGTTGGCTGCAATAGCGGTTCTGAGAAAAAATGCGATCGCGGTGGCGTTGACCGCCGGTCCACTGCTTGTCTTCCTTGCAATGACTTTACTGGATGCCGCGGGCTTCGGTTCGGCCCGATTTGCCGCCTACCAGTTTATCGGCATCCTCGGCAGTTTCGGCTTCTGTGGTCTGGCTTGGTTGGTCGACTCTGATGTGGATCGCAGACCAGCTCGAGACTTGTCGATCCTTGTGACGATATGGGCCGTCTTGCTCATCGTGCGCGCGCCACGAACGTTGGGTTCGCTTAGTACTTATGTTCTCAACCCGCCGGCAACTCAAATATTCAAGAAGGTCGACTTCGACTTCATCGCTGCAGCGGCAGGGTCGGCCCCGCTATTGGCCGATCTTCACGACGACCTAAATGTGATTGCTGTGTTGGTCGAGCTCGGACGGCGAGGAACCGACCTGCAGTGGTCGCCTGCCGGGTGGGATCTGGCCGTAAACTTTCGAAAATGGATTCATCCCGACTATGCAATAGCACCGGCGCTGGTTCTGGACGATAAACGTAGCACAGTCGATTCGGCGCGGGTTATCTACGAGACAACTCAATTCCGGCTCGTCAAACCCTTGCTCTAATTTCGGAATGGGCCCCGCCGCGCCAAAGATGGCGAGTATGGCAATAGGTCAGTCACCGTTTGCGAATGGTGATATGAGGGTTCACTTGACAGTCGCTCTTCGCTATCATGGGCATTCGATTGCCTCTCGGACCGGCGGTGGCTGTGAGGTCGCGTTGGATTGTGTTCTCATGGGGCCACTGAATGTCGATTTTGCCTTTGTTGAAGCCCGGCGCTCCCCAGGTCGAATTGTCGATCGTCGTTCCGGTGTACAAGGAAGCCGGCAATATTCGGCCGTTCCTGGAGCGTTCCGAGGCCGTGATGGCCAAGATGGGCGTCAGCTACGAGATCATTTTCGCGCTTGATCCGTCGCCCGACGACACCGAGGCGGTGATCCTATGCGAGATCGAGCGCAATCCGGCTGTCAAGCTGATTCTGTTTTCCCGGCGGTTTGGCCAGCCGGCTGCGACGATGGCGGGCATCCTGAATTGCACCGGAGAAAAGTGCGTTGTCATAGACGTTGACCTTCAAGACCAGCCTGAAGTTATCGAAAAGCTCTACGACAAGATGGCCGAGGGCTATGAAGTAGTCTATGCGATGCGCGCCTCGCGCGAAGGCGAGACGCTGATTAAGCGAGCGGTGTCGTACTTCGGCTATACGGTCATCAACCGCCTGAGCGATGTCGAGATTCCACGTAATACTGGCGATTTCCGCATTATGTCGCGGCGAGTTATCGAAGAACTCCGACGCCTATCCGAATCCCATGGGTTCCTCCGCGGCATGGTCGCATTCGTCGGCTTCAAACAAGCGGCTGTACTCTACAACCGGGATGCACGTTTGAGCGGAACCGGCAATTACAACCGTCTGATCGGATCGCTGCGGATCGGGGTCAATGGCTTGGTAGGGTTCAGCAGCCGTCCGTTGCAGATGATGTCGATGGCCGGCTTTATCGTCGCCGCGATCAGCTTCGCGATCGGATTATGGTATTTGTTTCAAAAACTTATGGGCTTTGACCTGACGCCGGGCTTGCCCACAACTGTGCTGGTCGTTTCGTTCTTTTCGGGGGTGCAACTGCTGGCGTTGGGCGTCGTAGGCGAGTACATCGGTCGTATTTACGATGAAACCAAGCACCGGCCGATGTATATCGTAGATCGTAAGGTCAACTTTGCCGATTCGGTCCGCCAATCGACCGCTCCCGTGCTTAGCGGAGTTGGGCGCAGTGCCGCGAGCGATTGCGAGTGACGATGAACGACATGACTTTTCCTCCGGTCTCACCCGGGGAAGCTCCCCCTGTGTGGAACGGGGGCGCTTTCATCCGCTCCGGAAGATCGATGCGGGTTCTCGCTTACGAAGTTGGTGAATCCGGTTGGTCGGACGAACTAACAGAACTGCACGAAAGCGCCACGGAATCGGGCGCCCACTTCATCGATGTCGCGTCGCGCGGTCACGCAATCGATGAACTCAAGCGAACCCTCGGCGGAAGGCGCGCCTCTATTATGGAAGTCGGCTGTTCGGCGGGTCATTTGCTTGCGGACATCAGGCGCAGTCTGCCCAATGTAACGCTCAGCGGCGGTGACTATACGCTTGGAACCCTCATCAAGCTCGGGGAGAAGATGCCGGACATTCCGCTTATCAGGTTCAATCTCGCCAACAGCCCGCTGCCGTCCGACAATTACGACGCGATGGTTCTGCTGAATGTCCTGGAGCACATCGAAGACGATATCGCAGCGACGACGCATATCGCGCGCATGTTGAAGCCCGGCGGCGTCGCGGTGATTGAAGTGCCGGCCGGGCCGGAATTGTTTGATGACTACGACCGGCAGCTGCAGCACTTTCGCCGATATACCTTACAAGGCATATGCAGCGTCGTCGAGCATGCCGGTCTTGTCGTCGAACGGCGGAACTATCTGGGCGCGCTGATATACCCGGCGTTCTACCTTGCCAAGCGGTTATCGCAGCGCCGGCCGAAGTCGGCTTCCGAGCGCGAAGCGCATGTGGCTAATGCGATTGGCGCGACGTCGCGCTTCAATGCAATCGGTCACGCGGTCATGTCACTGGAAGAGGCCATGGCGCGCGTCGTTACGTTTCCCCGCGGGATTCGTTGCGTGGTGACAGCCCGAAAGCGCCCGTGATGCAATCGGGAATTGCCCATGAATTCTGGCGGCTGGCGCGTTTTTCCACGGTGGGTGCGGTTGCAACGGTGGTTCATGTCGGGGTTGCGATGTTGGCGGTTGCGGCCGCGGGTACCAATCCAACGGTTGGCGCGGTGATCGGCTTTGTTGCCGCATTCGCGGTATCGTACTTCGGTCATTTTCGATTTTCGTTTGCGGTGCCCGGGCGCTATCGCGACTATTTCCTGAAGTTTGCCGTCAGCTCGCTGGCGTCTTTCCTTCTTAGTACGATGGCGGTATGGGTGACCACCGCAATCCTCGGGATCGACTACAAGCCGGCGCTGGTTGCGCTCGTAATCATCGTGCCGGTTTGCAACTATCTTATGAACAGGTTCTGGGTATTTCTCGAGCCTGAAGACGGCTCTAACCGTTCCCTCGAGATTGTCACCCCGGAATAGGGACGCTTGCATATGCGTTGTTTCGTCACCGGAGCCGCCGGCTTCATTGGTAGCAGTCTGGTCGATCGGCTTCTTGCCGCCGGTCACAGTGTGGTTGGCTACGACAATTTTTCCACCGGCCAGCGCCGCTTCCTCGAAAACGCTGTGATGTCGTCGCAATTCCGTCTGGTCGAAGCGGATCTCCTCAACACCCAGGCATTGAGAGCCGCGATTGTTGGGGCCGACATGGTATTCCACCTCGCAGCCAACGCCGATGTTCGCTTCGGCACGCATCACCCGTTCAAGGATATCGAACAGAACACCATTGCGACCTACAACGTGCTCGAGGCTATGCGTGCCCACGGCATCAAGAGGATCGCGTTTTCTTCGACCGGTTCGGTCTATGGCGAGGCGACTGTGTTTCCGACCCCCGAGAATGCGCCATTCCCGGTGCAGACCTCGCTCTACGGCAACTCCAAGGTCGCCGCAGAGGGCTTGATCTCGTCTTATTGCGAAGGCTTTGGCTTCCAGGGCTTCATTTTCCGGTTCGTTTCGATTTTGGGCGAACGCTATACCCACGGTCACGTCTTCGATTTCTATCAGAAGCTGCGGGCCGATCCATCGCGGCTCAAGGTGCTTGGCAACGGCAAGCAGCGCAAATCTTATCTCTACATTCAGGACTGCATCGACGCGATCATGATCGCAATCGAGCGCGCCACCGACCGAGTCAACATCTTCAATCTCGGCCAGGACGAATATTGCGAAGTCAATCAGTCGATCGGCTGGATATGCAAACGTCTGCAACTGAAACCAAAATTGGAATATGCCGGCGGCGAGCGCGGCTGGATCGGCGACAATCCATTCATCTTTCTTGACTGCGGCCGGATACGCGCGCTGGGCTGGTCACCGAAGTTGTCAATCCAGAATGGGGTAATCAACACGCTGGAATATCTGATCGCTAACCCATGGGTTATCGAGGCACGATCATGAAGGTCTGTGTTTATGGCCTGTGGCATCTCGGAACGGTGACGGCAGCATGTTTGGCATCGCGAGGGATTGCGACGGTGGGCCTCGCGGGGACGGTGGAGGCGGCGTCCGAGCTTAATGCGGGCAAGGCGCCATTGTTTGAGCCCGGCCTTGACGCTCTACTGACACAAGGTTTGCAGGACGGTGCGCTGCGCTTCACTCATGACATCGCCGCTGCAGTCTCGTCGGCCGACCTGGTCTGGGTCAATTTCGATACCCCGGTTGACGATGATGACGTTGCGGACGTCAGTTACGTACTCGATCGCGTGCGGTTGACGTTTCCGTATCTGAGAGACAGCTCTGTCGTCCTGGTCTCCTCGCAGGTCCCGGTGGGAAGCACGGCGCTGCTGGAGAATGAATTTGCGACAGTCGCAAATGGTCGCAAAGTCTCGTTTAGCTATTCGCCGGAAAATCTCCGACTCGGTGATGCGATCCGGGTTTTCACCGAGCCCGAGCGCATCATCATCGGTATTCGCGGCGAAGATGCGCGCAAGGTGATCGAGCCGGCGCTCAAGCCATTCTGCCAGACGCTGCTATGGATGCGGGTTGAATCCGCCGAGATGGTAAAGCACGCATTGAATTCATACCTCGCCACCTGCGTCACCTTCACCAATGAGATCGCAAGCATCTGCGAGAGCGTTGCCGCCGACATGAGTGAAGTCGAGGCTGCGCTTCGGCTAGACCCGCGCATTGGAAAGAAAGCCTATGTTCGGCCCGGCTCGGCCTTCGGCGGCGGCACCCTGGCGCGTGACGTCCAGTACCTGAAGGCCATCGCCAAAGATCGCAATACCCGAGTTCCCGTATTGGCCGCCGTGCTGGAAAGCAACGACCATCACAAGGGATGGGTCGTTCGTCATCTGCGCGGGCAGCTCGGCACGCTTGCCGGCAGAAAGATCGGCGTCCTTGGATTAGCCTACAAGGCAGGCACCGACGCCATTAGAAGATCCGTCGCGATCGAGGTTATCGAGGAGCTGATTGCCGAAGGCGCGGACGTTACGGCGTTCGATCCAAAAGTCGCGACATTACCCGAGCCCTTGAATTCAACGCTCACGATCGTCGGTTCGGCCGACATGGTGTTTAAGGGCAGCGAAGCGGTTGTCTTGGCTACGGAATGGCCGGAGTTTCGCGAACTCGACTTCGTGGCACTGGTTCCGGACATGAAGAGGGCGTTACTGATTGATCAGAACGCATTTGTCGCCAAGCAGTTGTCCAGCCTATCCACGCTTGACTACATTGTCGCGGGCAAGGTTCGATGAAGCTAAGCGGCCGCTTTGCGCTGATCACTGGGGCCAGCCAGGGGCTGGGGGCCGAGATCGCCCGACACTTTGTGACGAACGGCGCCAGCGTGTTATTGTGCGCACGCAGCGCGGACAAGCTTGCGGAACAGCAGCAGATGCTCGCGCCGCTGCTCGCTTCCGGCGCGCGTGTCGTAACTGTTGTCGGCGATGTCGGCGAGGCGAAAGATGTCGACCTGATATTCGAAAAGCTCCGCGCGGAATTTCCGCGTCTGGATATTCTTGTAAACAATGCCGGCATCTACGGCCCGATGGGTAACATCGAGGATGTCGACTGGGACGAATGGGTCGACGCCGTCAGGATCAACCTGCTCGGCGTCGTCTATGTTTCCCGTGCGGCCCTGCCGCAATTTCGCGCGCAGCGCTATGGTAAAATCATCAACATCTCCGGGGGCGGTGCGACGAATCCAATGCCGGCGATCACGGCCTATGCGGCATCGAAGGCGGGGGTCGTGCGATTCACCGAGTCGCTGGCGCTCGAATGCAAGAATGATAGAATCGACGTAAACGCGATCGCTCCTGGCGCGCTGGTCACGCACATGATGGACCAGCTTCTCGAAGCCGGACCGGAGAAGGTCGGACAACAATTTTTCGACCGGATGAAAAGGATTGCGGATGAAGGCGGTACGCCGCTTGATGTCGGCGCGGCACTTTGCGTCTTTCTCGGGTCGTCCGAGAGCGACGGCATCACCGGCAAGCTGATCGCCGCGCAATGGGATCGCTGGGAAGACTGGCCGAAGCATCTGGATGAGCTTAACGCCAGCGACGTCTACACGTTGCGGCGGATTACCGGTCGCGACCGGAACAAGCAATGGGGCGACCGTTGAGCGGTCAGGCAGGTGTGGCGATCGTTGGCTGCGGGCTAATCGGCCAAAAGCGGGCGAAGGCGCTCGGCGGGGGGCGTCTCGTCGTCTGTGCCGACATAGCGCAAGATCGAGCCGACCGGCTGGCAGCCACGGTGCCGGGCTGCAAGGCGGTGACTGACTGGAAGCTGGCGGTCGCCGATCCAGCGGTCTCCATCGTCATCATCTCGACATTGCACGATACGCTCGCCAAAATCGCCAAGGGCGCGGCGGCCGCCGGCAAGCACGTCCTGATAGAAAAGCCAGCGGCCCGCCGCGCAGCCGAGCTGGCGGGGCTCGCCGAAACGGCTGCCGCGAATGGGAGCCTGGTGCGGGTCGGGTTCAATCATCGCTATCACCGCGCCCTGCAGAAGGCCCATGATCTTGTGACCTCAGGCGCGCTCGGCCCCCTTATGTTTCTGCGCGCGCGATACGGCCATGGTGGTCGGGTGGGTTACGACCGCGAATGGCGATCTGATCCAGTCAGATCGGGAGGCGGCGAGCTGATCGACCAGGGGCCGCATCTGATCGATCTGGCCCGTTGGTTTCTTGGGGATTTCGTCGAAGTCGATGGTTTCGCGACGGCCTATTTCTGGGATATGCCGGTCGACGACAATGGTTTCCTGCTACTAAAGACTGCAGAGAAGAAAGTTGCTTTTCTTCACGCCAGCTGCACCGAGTGGAAAAATACCTTCTCTTTCGAGATCTACGGACGGGATGGGAAGATCGACCTCAATGGCCTCGGCGGCAGCTACGGCACCGAGCGGCTGACATATTACAAGATGCTTCCGGAGATGGGCCCGCCCGAAACGACGATATGGGAATATCCGATGGCGGATAATTCGTGGGATACCGAGTTTGCGGAATTTCTAGAAGATATCAGGCTGAAGCGCTCGCCGTCCGCCGGCTTACACGACGCTATCGAGGCGCTGACCATTATCGAAAAAATCTACAGGATGTCCGGATATGATCACCACGCGTAGCCCGCTTCGCATTAGTCTTGGCGGTGGCGGCACCGATTTGCCCTCCTATTACCGCGAGCACGGCGGCTTCCTGATTGCGGGAGCCATCAACAAGTACGTCTATGTCAACGTCATGCGGCCGTTCACAGAAGGAATTTACCTCAAATATTCCCACCTTGAGCATGTCAGCGCGATTGACGAGGTCCAGCACCCGATCATCCGCGAAGCGATTCGGATGCTCGGCTTCAAAACGCCGCAGGTCGAAATCACGACGCTTGCAGACATTCCGTCTGGCACGGGGCTTGGGTCATCGGGAAGCTTCACCACGGCACTGCTGAAGGCGCTCTATGTACACCGGATGCGCCAGATCGAGCCGAAGGAGTTGGCGGAGTTCGCTTGCGAAATCGAGATCGATCGCCTCGGGGAGCCCGTTGGCAAGCAGGATCAGTATATCGCCGCGTGCGGCGGACTGACCTGCTTCACCTTCCATCCCAACGACCGCGTCGATGTAGAGCCGTTGAAGATCTCGATCGATACGAGATTTGATCTTGAAGACAACCTGCTGCTTTTCTTCACTGGATTCTCGCGCAGCGCCGGGTCTATCCTAAAGGATCAGAACACCAAGACCAAGAGCAGCGACAGGGACATGATCGCCAACTTACATTTCGTCAAGGAGCTTGGACTGAAAAGCAAAGCGCTTCTTGAATCTGGTAAGACGACGGAGTTTGGCGCGTTGATGCATGAGCATTGGGAGCACAAGAAGCGCCGGTCTGGCGGCATGAGTAATCCGCAGATCGACCAGTGGTACGACCTTGGCATGAAGAACGGCGCCGCGGGCGGCAAACTTGTCGGCGCCGGCGGCGGCGGATTCCTGCTGTTCTACGCCAATGACCGCAACAAGTTGCGCCACGCGATGGCTGCGGCCGGACTTGAGGAGGTCCGCTTCGCCTTTGACTTCGAGGGTACGAAGGTGCTGTTCTCATGAAGCTGCCAGTGGCCATCCTTGCGGGAGGCTTGGCTACGCGACTCCATCCCATCACGGAAACTATTCCTAAGGCGCTGGTGGACGTTGCTGGTACGCCGTTTATCTTGCGGCAACTTGATTATCTGCGCCGGCAAGGCATCGGCCGCGTCGTGCTGTGCGTGGGCTTTCTAGGAGAGCAGATCGAAGCCGTCGTCGGCGACGGCTCGACCAGTGGGCTGTCGGTATCATATTCGCAGGACTGGCCCGATTTGATGGGAACCGGCGGTGCGCTGAAGCAGGCCCTCCCGCTTCTGGACACCCAATTTTTGGTCCTGTATGGAGACTCGTATCTTCCAATCGATTTTGCCTCCGTTGAACGGGGCTTTCTCGCCAGCGGGAAGCCTGCGCTGATGACGGTGCAACACAATGCGGACAGGTGGGATAAGAGTAACGTTTTGTTTCGGGACAACATCATTGTGGAGTACAACAAGCGGGCACCTACGTCTCAGATGAGGCATATTGATTATGGCCTCGGAGCCATGTCGGCGCAGGTTCTCGTAGACGAAAATGCGACAGAACCGTTCGATCTCGCTGATATTTATCACCGACTATCGCTGTCGGGACAACTCGCGGGTTATGAAGTTCGCGAGCGGTTTTACGAGATCGGCTCACACAAGGGACTCGCCGAAGCGGTGGACTATTTTAAGGGCAGGGCAAACTGATGGATTACGCGAAACAGCATATGCGTGAATCGATCCAGATCATCGAAAAAATGGATGTGGCACCGATTGAGAGGATGGCGGACCTACTGGCGCAGGTGAAAGCGGACGGCGGACGGGTCTTCTTCCTCGGCGTCGGCGGGAGCGCGGGCAACTGCTCTCATGCCGTGAATGACTTCCGCAAGATCGTCGGCATCGAATGCTACGCGCCGACTGACAATGTGTCGGAACTCACCGCGCGCACCAATGACGAGGGCTGGGCCACGATCTTCGTTGAGTGGCTGAAGATCAGCAAGTTGCTGGCCAAGGATGCAATTTTCATTTTCTCCGTCGGCGGCGGCAATCTTGACAAGAACATCAGTCCCAATCTCGTGATGGCTTTGCAGCATGCAAAAGCCGTCGGAGCCAAAATCATGGGCGTCGTTGGGCGCGACGGCGGCTACACCGCCCAGGTCGCCGACGCGTGCGTGATTGTGCCGACCGTGAACTCGGAAAACGTCACGCCACATTCCGAAGCATTTCAGGCGGTGGTCTGGCATTTGTTGGTCTCGCACCCGAAGCTGAAGGCGAATCAGACGAAGTGGGAGTCGGCGACCGGGACGATGAGCTCGGCCAGATGAAATCGAGGGCGATCTTTCTTGATCGTGATGGTGTGCTGAATCACCCTGTGATCCGCGAGGGTAAATCCTACCCTCCGTCGCGCGTCGAGGATGTCGAACTCTATCCCGGGCTGCGCGATCAGCTTCAGCGCTTAAAGGATCGCGGCTTCGTCCTGATCGTTGTCACGAACCAACCCGATGTAGCTCGGGGCACGACGCTGCGAGAAACGGTCGAAGGTATCAATCGCCTGATTGCACGTGAAATTCCGGCAATCGATCGCTTCATCGTTTGCTTCCACGACAACGACGACGGCTGCGATTGTAGGAAACCCCGGCCAGGAATGCTGCTGACCGGTGCCGCTGAATTCAACATTGATCTTTCGTGCAGCTACATGGTCGGCGACCGTCGCAGCGATGTTGAGGCAGGCATCGCCGCGGGCAGCCGAACCATCTTCATCGATCGTGCCTACCGAGAACAGCCGCCCACCCAATACGACCACAGAGTTTCTTCGACACTTGAGGCTCTGACGATCATAGAGAGCGAGAGCGAACATGAAAAAAGTTGAAGAGCTGAGCGTCAAGATCTTCGCCGACGGCGCCGACAAGGCGGGCATGTTGGAGATGTATGCAAAGCCATTCATCAAAGGTCTGACGACCAATCCGACCTTGATGCGCAAGGCAGGGATCACCGACTACAAGGCCTTCTCGCTCGATATTCTCAAAGCCATTCCCGACAGGCCGATCTCTCTCGAAGTGTTCTCTGACGAATTCGAGGATATGGAGCGTCAAGCGCTAGAGATCGCGAGTTGGGGCGAGAATGTGTATGTCAAAATTCCCGTGATGAACACCAAGCGGGAAACGAGCTACAAGTTGATCGGAAAGCTGGCCGCCAAGAAGGTCAAGCTAAATGTCACCGCGCTGATGACCTTGACCCAGGTGCGCGACGTCGTCGCGGCACTCGATCCGAATGTACCGAGCTATGTGTCGGTGTTTGCCGGCCGTGTCGCCGATACGGGGCAGGATCCCCTGCCGATGATGGCAGCAGCGGTCGAACTGCTGAAGGTCGCGCCAGCTTCCGAACTGATCTGGGCGAGCCCGCGCGAACTTCTGAACATTTTCCATGCCGAGTCGATCGGGTGTCAGGTCATTACCGTGACCAATGATATTCTTAAGAAGCTCTCGCTGGTCGGTAAGAATCTCGACGATTATTCGCTCGAGACAGTGAAGATGTTCGCCGACGACGCCATCGGCGCTGGCTTCAAGCTCTAGACTAGCCCGCATTTCTCAGCGCATCGGGCTTCGAATCAGCGAAAGTTGTTGTGCCCCAACGACTTTCGCAACGATTCAAGAAAGCCCCAATGCAGACGGATCGAACAAACCCAGAGAAAGCCGATTCCGCGGTGAGTGGAGCCGCGCCTCTCCCGTTTCAAGGTAATCCTCCGCTGGGGGCCGCCTTGTCAGGTGGACCGTTGTGTTGAGAACTGTCCTTATGGACAGGCATACTCACA